>JBBDIH010000191.1:0-3663 GCA_040880505.1 Minisyncoccota bacterium | reverse complement strand
CTTTAATGACAACATTAAAGGGCTGTTCAAAACAATCGCGAACGAAACCGATGTGATAGCTAAAATCCGTTTGGTGGAGGAGGCCAATTAAAGTGCCAAACAAGTTATAATGAAAATGGCGGTATTGGACAACCTAAGCGATTTTCTGTATATCTATTCAACAAAATGGCTCGAAGAATTGTACAGCGATTTTATTGATAGCGATGTGGAAGGCATTTTTACAAAAAATCATCAGGTTTGTTTGATTGCTAAAAAGCTATTGGAGGTAAACGAACAAGATAAAGGCGAACTCATTTTGCTTTCCCGCTTTTTGTGGCGGTATGTAAATGCAAAAACCATTGCCGATGCCGACAATCCGAATGTTATTATGTACGGTCCTCCGGGTACTGGCAAAACCTATTCGGTGGTCAATAGTCTTGATTTTGTGAGTCAAGGAGATAGTTCCCGTTACGAAGTATTGCAGTTTCACCCTTCGTTTACGTATGAAGATTTTATTGAAGGGATAAAACCAAAAGGTGTTTCAAAAGATGGGAATATCCGTTTTGAATTGGTGAATGGCGTTTTCAAAAATTTCTGTATCAAAGCAAAAAATAATCCAAGCAAGCCATTTTATTTTGTGGTTGATGAAATTAACCGTGCAAACCTTTCTTCGGTTTTTGGCGAAACCTTATCGCTATTAGAAAAAGATTACCGCCACGATAGTAAAGCCTCCAAAAATCTGATAAAAACACAATATTCAGCCCTTATAGAACAATTAATTCAAGATAATCCTAATATTGATGAATATAAGAAATTAGCATATGACTATGATTCAATAAGTGGGGAAGTAAAGTTTGGTGTACCTAAAAATATATTTTTTATTGGTATGATGAACGATGTAGGTAAAAGCATAGATGCTTTTGATTTGGCACTTCGCAGAAGGTTCAAGTGGATACGGAAAGACTGTAACTATGAAGTAATAAAAGAAGAAACCCGTTTTAAACGGAAAGAAGATTTCATCAACATTGGTCAGTACATCAAAGCCTGCGAAAAACTGAACAACTATATTTCTGCTGATTTGGGCTTAGGTAAATCGTATGAGTTTGGTCATTCCTTTTTTATGAAGATGAGCGATATAGCCAAAAGCAAAGAAATTACACAACAAAATCTGGAAGCACTTTTCAATTTATACCTACGTCCAACCTTGAAAGAATACCTTAGAGCAGTTTTTGCCGAAAGTGAATTAGACAATAAACTGAAGGAGGCATTGAACCGATTTAAAGACACTTTTTAGTAAAATGAGAATAAGCGTACCTATCAATCATAATTTTTACGAAGAAGTACCGATCTGTGAGTCGGCTTTGGGCGAAGCTTTTGCTGTAAACAAGGTAGGCCTGGTACATTTGAAGCAGGAACTCTTTTCATCGGTTTATGAATTAAAACTTGGAGCAGAACAACTCAAACAAGTCAGAATATTCAATTTCAAACGCAGACGTTTTTTTGAGCCCCAAGAAGAACGATTAATTCTAAAACTATATTCAAAAGAGAAGTTCGATCAAGAGAAGGAATACATCATTCAAACTGGATTGTATGCAGGAGTGCTGTTTTACAAAGGCTGCAAAATTAACATCACAACTAAATACGGAGATGCATTCTTAAAGCGGATGCTCAATTTCGTAAATGATATTTATGTAGATAACGAGCAGCTAAAAGCAAAAAAGGACGAAACAGAAAATCAGTTTTTGTTCATTATCGCATACTTGTTTATTCAATCTCTTGAAAAGGCATCCGTTTTAGGATTACCCCGACAATACAAAAAACACCAGGAACGAAGCCACAAAGTTAGAGGAAGCATAGATTTTAACGACTTTTTAAAACGAGATATTCCATTTCAGGGAAAACTGACCAGCACGTTCCGAGAGAGAATGTATGTGCAGGAAATTGTAGATGTGCTTTTCCTTGCATTACGAAAATTAGAAAGGCGTTTTGGTAAAGAAATTTATAGCCGCTTACTTGGTTTAACGCAGTTATTAAAACAACAGTACTCTGGTCGGTTTGCAAGCTACAAAACCATTCAAAAAGCTAAAATTCATCAAGCAATCAATAATCCAATGTACAGTGGATTTAAAAAGGTTTTGGAATATGCCGAAATCATTCTGCTAAATAAAGACCTGATGCCTGACAGTGATAAGCAACAATTGGCAACCACAGGCTATTTGTTCGACATTGCAGAATTGTTTGAGTTGTACCTTGAAAAATTGTTAAGTAGAAATTTCCCTGAATGGACGGTTAGTGGGCAGGAAGAATTACGCATCTATCAACAGCAGTTTTATAACCGTTCAATATTTCCTGACTTAGTAATGAGGAATAGAAAAAATGGTAATGTAGTTGTATTTGATGCCAAATTCAAAAAAATGGAAATGATTAATAACGATGTGGACAGAGCAGATTTACATCAAGTACATTCCTATTCGGGATATTACAGAAACAATTTAATAGCCAGTGGTTTGATTTATCCGCTATCAAAAGAAGTCAATACGCAAAAGGCACATTCAGAATCACTTTACGGAAATAATAAAAATGAAATCAATTTCATTGTTGATGGTATTTATTTGTCAAAAATTCAAACGATGAAAGAATTAATCACATGCGAAGATGCTTTTTTAAGCAGAATTGCATCAGTAATAAGTAGGAATAAAAAATGACCCGCCACCAAGCCGAAATACAACTCCAACGCCTTTTTGGCTTCCGGCAGTTTTACGACCTGCAATGGCGGGTGATCGAAAAGCTGTTGGCGGGAAGGCGTGTGCTGTTTATTGAGAAAACCGGTTTCGGCAAGTCACTGTGTTTCCAGTTTCCGGCTACACAGTTGGGTGGGGTGACGATTGTTTTTTCCCCCTTGATAGCGCTGATGCGTGATCAGGTGCGGAGTATGCGGGACAAAGGCATTCAAGCAGAAGCTATCAACTCCAACCAGGAGTTTGGAAGGGCCGGAAGAAATGGAGAAAAGGCCTATGCCATCCTGCTTTTTAACCCCTCGAAAGATTTGGAGCTTCCGAAGGCCTTTATCAATGAGACAAAGCCTTCCAAAGATAAATATGACCGGGTAATCACAGCTGTGAAAAGCAGGTTAATGGGAAAATATGAGGTGATCAAGGCCGTCAATCTCAAGCAGACGCAAGTAGGGGTAATATTGGCTGACCTGATAGATCAAAAAATCGTAAATGAGCAAATTCAAGGCAAAAGTAAAAAGTACTTTTATAATCCAGAGGCTCCCGGCCTGAATTTTGAAAAATTTAATGATCTAAGGAAAAACCAAGAAATGGAACTCTCTAAAATGGTGGAGTACGTAGAACTTCAAAGCTGTAGGATGAAGTTTTTATGTGATTATTTGGGAGACAATACTACTCTTGATTGCGGTATTTGTGACAATGACAGGAGGCACAAAGTTCACCTAAGTCCCGACCCTGAATTGGAAGAAAAGTTAACCGGATTTTTAGAAAATTTTTTCCCTGTCCTACAATTGGAAAATTCCCAAAGCCACTTGGTGAATGGCATAGCTGCTTCATATTAAGGCATATCCAATGTAGGAGCAGCCATCAAGCATTCAAAATATGAAGGAGGTGGGGATTATCCGGATTGGCTCTTGAAACAGACGCTAAAGGCCTTCAGAAAACATTATGC
>JBBDIH010000190.1:0-3713 GCA_040880505.1 Minisyncoccota bacterium | reverse complement strand
AAATTTCCAATGCTCTCCCTGGTTTGAACGATCTCTGAGGAGGAACGATATTTTTTAGGCCACACTAAACTAATGATCAAGGCTGCTATTGTAATTCCAATTACCGTTTTTAGTATAAAGCCCTTATGCTTTGCTAAAGTGATAAGTAAATCAAAGAAATTGACAGTATTATTTTTTTGCTCCAAAATATTTATTTAAGTGATTTATATTGCAAAATTGAACTCTCAAAGTTAAGCTTGAAAATTTTCGCTTCAAAATAAAAGAATATTTAAAACTAATGATTGAGTCACTGTAAATTGAAGTGTAATCATATCAATTCTTAAACTATCGTCAAACATAATCGAGACAATTAGATTAAATTTATTCATTCAATAATAACATATAAATATACCAACAGTTAGATTGAGATGATTACTATATATGAATAAATACTCTGATATGATAAAAAGGGAATTCGTCAATTTAAATTCATATTAAAAGGAGAATTCTATCGTAATATCTCGAAAGTTCGCAGTGGAGTGGTAACTGCAAAGCTAATTGTTTTACTTTCATCTCCGCTATTAACCCGACATTATTCTCCCGATGAGTTTGGCATCTTTTCTTTATATCCTTCTACCGTTATATTTGGGACAATTTTAATTAGTGGTACTTATGAGTTTGCAATTCCATTATCTAAAAACAATCCGGAAGCGAAGAAATTAATCTCATTCAGTACATTTTTATGTTGAGAATATATGGCGTAATTGGGTTTACACTTTTTTTTGATAGGTTTTTATCTCTATCCACTATATCTTGTTTACAAGAATTTTAAAAACATCTACAAGATAGCCGTATTATTTTTCAGTGTAGTTTTCACTGTCACAATAACTGATCTCATTACCGGTTTAACTAATTCTCTATATCACGATAGTCAAGTAATGGATTTTTGGGTTATCTTTTTAACACTTTTCTATATAACCTTGTCCGGGAAAAGTGAAAATACTACAACTCAATAAATACATTTGATTTCCATTTTAAAAAAATCAGCTTTTATTAAGGATGTAACAACTCTATCCTCTGGAATAATAGCTGCAAACCTAATCACGATTGCAGCTTCCCTGTTCTTAACACGGCTATATACCCCGGAAGAGATCGGCTTTCTCACCTTCCTAAACTCTACTGCTATTGTACTTGCAAATGTTTTCAGCCTTGGATATGAATTAGCTGTTGTTACCCCAAAGAATAATAGTACCGCTATTCGATTGGTCTTAGGTGCGTTTTACCTGATTGCCTTTTTCTCCATAATACTCCTTGGTATTGTTTTAGTACTACTTTGGATAGGTTTTGTGCCTAATATTGGCCTGCCAGGTGAATGGCTCATTTATCTCCCCTTTGCCGTGCTTTTTCTTGGTTGCTTTAATATTGCGCAGGAATGGTTCAACCGTACCAAAAACTACAAATTACTTTCTTATACCAAAGTTATTCAATCGTTAGGAACTGCTTTACCACAGATATTGATTGGTTATTTCTTCCTCAATAAAATCGGATTGGTTCTTGGATTCGTTTTTGGCCGGTTTATTTCTTCGGCCATTTTTATATGGAATTTTATGAAGGACAAGATTTTCACCATTTACTCATATTCGAACGTCTTCAGAACTTTAAAAGATTATATCCGTTATCCAAAATACATTTCGCCAACTCTTATCCTGGACCGAATTTCTTTAGAAGCCCCATATTTCCTAATATCTATTTTCTTTACCGAAAACCTCTTGGGATTTTTTGCTATTTCATACCGTGTACTTAGTGTACCACTCAGTTTTATTGGTGCTGCCATCGGACAGGTATTCTTCAAAACGTTAGCCACGAAAAAAAATGAATTACAAAAATTAGCACCTCCACTTGTTAAAACCTGGCTTTATCTTGCTATATTAGGAATAGTTCCAATGGGTATAATTATGATAGGTGGTGCCCCGCTCTTTGAGTTCGTTTTTGGAGACGAGTGGGGGTTTTCAGGGACTTTAGCTGTTTTGCTTATCCCAATGCTTTATCTTGATTTCATATCTTCTCCAACCGGGCGTTCATTCCTTGTTTTAAAGTTAGAACATTATACCCCATTTTTTTCTGTGGCAAGATTAACCTGTGTGGCAGGAAGCCTTTATATTGGCTATATATATGAAAGTATATTACTCGGAATTTTGTTACTCTCACTCACTCGTGCTCTCACACTGGTAATTCAGAACTTGATTCTTTATTTGAAAGCAAAACAATATGATGCCTCCTAAAAACAAGCCATCTGAAAAGTTGCTGGTTGCAGTTATAAGTCACCTCTATCCTGATATACTTCATCCGTTTCAGGGCAAGTTTATTAAGGACCATGTTGAACTGCTTGCTGAACTACCTAAGATTAACCAAAGCTTGATTGTGCCCACCCCTTATTCTATCCCATTTACCAAAAGAAAGAAGAAAAATAAGGCCCGGTTACTTACTCAAAACTTTTCTGCAGACCGAATCAACTACCTCTCATTTCCCAAGAAAAGATTTCCCGAAATTATTATTCGATCACTTTCTTCAAAAATTGAAAAGCATTTTTCAAATAATTTTTATGATATAGTACATGTACATTGGCTTTATCCGGATGGATTATGCATCCCTACATTAAAAAAACTGGGCTTTAAAACCATTCTTACAATTCATGGCAGTGATTGGTACAAAAACATTAATAATCCTTCTTTAATAACCCTTATTAAAGTAACACTTCAATCAGCGGACCGCATTCTTCTGGTTGGCCCTGAACTCTTAAATGACATTAAAACCAAATTTCCAGAATACGGGAATAAATTATATCAAATAGGAAATTTCGTTGATGAAAGCCTTTATTTGCCTCCAAATAAAGAAGAAAAAAATAATGCTCAGGAGAAATTAAAATGGCCTCCCCAAAAAAAGCATGTATTGACTGTGGCAAATTTTCGAAAAGAAAAGGGAGTTGATATTTTGATTGAAGCAGTGAACAATTTACCGGATACCATTACAGATATACATTTTCATATAGTTGGTGCTCATGATTCTGAAAGTTTGACACTTCCAAGTTCACCGAATAATGTCTCATTTCATCCACCAGTTTCGCCCCACGATCTCATAACTTATTATCAGGCATCCGATGCATATATTTCTCCAAGCCGAAAAGAGGGATTTGGATTGGCCCTTATAGAAGCGGCAGCTTGTGGCTTACCAATTGTTGCAACTTCTACCGGTATTGCTCCAAAATTTATTGATGATACTGTCGGATTACTATGCCCAACTAACAATTCGAGCGAAATGGCTGTATCAATTTATGAATTATTTGAAATACTTGAAAAATACAGCCCCAAAAAAATACGAGATAAGGCTATACAGATGTTTGGGAAAGAAACATATCGTGAAAAACTAATAACCCATTATAGGGAGTGTTTCACCGGTTAATTCTCAGCAATAGTCTCATATAATTGTAACAATTTTTTCTCTTCTTGTTCCCAATTATACTTTTCTTTGACGGCCTTCTGCCCATTCCTTCCCATTTCCCGGGCTTTATCAGGATTGTTATATAGCCACAATATTGCTTCTGCTATTTCATTTGGGTTTAAAGGGTTTACCAACAAGCCGCAATTATTGCCTTCAATAATTTCTCTCCAGAGCGGAAAGTCTGACGCTATGACCGGTAATCCGGCATGCATGTATTCAAAGAGTTTGTTGGGTTG
>JBBDIH010000189.1:0-3728 GCA_040880505.1 Minisyncoccota bacterium | reverse complement strand
TTACCCCTTCTGTTGGATGTTTTAGGTAATGCTCATCCATAAGGCGCATAATCTCAAGATTTTCCGGCTTTTCACTTTTGGGCTCATAATAGATGCCACTCCTGTGAACAGACAATAGGGCACACTGTTTACGAAGACTCAAAGTATGCTGGTCATCAACCATTTCCCGACGCTGAATCATAACCCTATTTTCCGTAAGTTTTTTTTTAAGAAATCATTCTCGATCTCCAACTGTCCGATCTTTGCATACAGTTTCTCCGGATCAACCTGTGATTCTTCCTCCGATTTCTTGTCAAATACACCAGCTGATTTTTCTAAAAATTCATTTTTCCACTTACTGATCATGGTAGGATGAAGTTCATATCGCTTGGATAATTCATGCAATGTTTCACGCTCCTTGAGCGCCTCAATTGCCACTTGCGCCTTAAACGCACCGTTAAATTTTCTTCTGGATTTTTTCATAATTCACTGGTTAAAATTAATGCTTAATTTTCAACTTAACCAGTGGTCCCAATTTTGGGGTGTATTATATAGTTTGTCCCTGTATTTCTTTCGCCATAAAGTTTAATAGTTTTCAAACTTGTTAATTTATAGGTATACAACTTTCATTATAAGAAGACTTTATAGATAAATGATCCAGGTAAAATGCTAGCTATTTTATATTTTTTACACGTAAACTTAGGCTGTAAGTTTACCACTGTAATGCAGAAATAGAATAAATTGTCCTTTTGAGATTTTTATATCTTTGTTCAGAGCGGAGTAGATTTCGTTATCTTTCTCTGAAGTCCATTCATTAATTTTATGTTCGAATTTTTTATTAAACCAAGACTTCCATCTTTTGAAGCACCATCTATGATTATATATTCGTAATTTTTAAAACTTTGATTTATAACGCTATGAAAGGTTTTGGATAGTCCATTTAAATTATGGAGGTTTATTGTAATTATTGAGAGTCTTAACATATTTTGAGGAATTCGCCTCTGAGTTTTCGAAATATTTTATTCGCATATTTTTTGATATAAATTCTAATTATAGTTTGTATTCTTAGAATATATAGTAAATGTATTGGTAGTTTAACTAAACTCCATAATGATAATAATATGTAAGGATACCAATATTTTTCATAAGTTATATGCTCTAAGGGTGAGTTGTGATCAATTTTACGATGGGATTTAAATGCTGGATTATTAGTGAAAGTATATAGATTATTATGAAATTCAATATACTCAAAATCAATGTAATAAATTTCGAAATTATTGGTAACAATAATATTTCCTGTATGAAAATCAAAATTTATTAATCCAGCCTTATACATTTTTTTTAAATCACTAAAAATCTGCTTAACATATTTAATCTTTATTAATTTGTAGCCATTGAGTAGCCGTTCAAAGCTATTATTATCTCTTATGTACTCAATAACAAGATAATTTTTCTTCTTAAATAATATTTTAGGGATATTTACTTTGTCCTTTAATATTTCCCTTGCTCTTACTTCATTTTTCAGATATTCTAATTTATCTGGTTTAAAGATTTTACAGATTGCTGAATTATTATCATAATAAACGAGTTCTGTCTTATTATTGCAGCCAAAATCATATAAACTACGAATAACCTTAAATGGACTTGAGAAATTTAACTGCTTTTGCTTAATTGAGTTATATATTGTTGGGTATTTCTTTTTTAATATTAATAGAATGCTAACTGAATCACCAAAAAATTTAAGATAATCTTCATTTCTATTAGTTAAAAACTTGAAATTATAACCCTCTTTTATAAATCTAATAATCGTAAATATTGCCCAGTCGTTTCTATAATTAATGGGATTAGCCCATTTAATATCTTTTAATCGCTTTTTCTCCGATCTCCATGGTAAAAGATCTAAAACTAAATACCAAGATTCATATTTTTTTTCAAAATTAAATTGTTTGAATTGATTAAAATTGTCATCTGATTTTTCAAGTATTATCTCATAACCACATCTGCCAATGAAATTTTTACAATCATCAATTAAGTTGAATTTTAGAAAATCTTTATGAATAGCTAAGACTTGTAAAGAGAAAGATGAAGACATGACCTATTTTTCTCCAATGATCATAGGAAGATGATAACCAATTGGAGCATCTATTTTAATTTTACTAAATCCGGCTTGATGCATTAATTTTACATGATTATATAAATCAGCCCATTTTGCAAGTTCTCCACCATGTGTTAGACTGGTTTGTAATACAAGATGATCAGTCATGCCAGCAAGCGTACTCAATATTTTAGGCATTCCTTCCATTTCATGGTATATTACGCATAATGCGACTATAATATCAAATTTTCCTAAGTTTAGACTTTCAATATTTGATATATCACTAGCTATATATTCAACAGGAAATTTACAGTCCTCTTTTAATTCAAAACTTTTTTTTACAAAATTTGCCTGGGCTATAATATTTTGTTCTGGTAGTTCCTGATATGTTTTCTGGTGTATGTTTTCATTGCGATCTATTCCTATAACCTCCTTTGCACCTTCTCTTGCTATCATTAGAGATATTACGCCATTATTACAACCTAAGTCTAAAACTCTTTTTCCTACTAAAGGAGGTAGGTTCTTACTAATTATAAAGTTCCATTTACCAACTCCACGTTCATCGTTATACTCTGGTGCCGAATCCCAATTCGGAGGCCTGGTCACATTTGCTATTATGTTGTCACCAAAGTCAACAGGTTGATACCATTCTCTGAAACAGTTTATTCCATCCTTAATCCAATTATTTATATCATCCTTTGTTTTCAAGTTGGCATAGTTTAATACTGGAGTTATATCGAGTGGAGGTAACTTCTTGATATTTGAAGATTCTGAATTCTTTCGTGAACAAATAAAATTCCTAATTAGCCTCTTTATTTTGTATTTCATTTTTGTAAGAAGTCTTTAATTTATGATCCATTCAAATTGAGACAATACTGGCATGTGATTAACTCTTTCTCTCGAATCAAATCTTCCGGTCTCAATAGAAAATAAACCAGCACCTACTATCCAATCTTCAGGAATATCATCTACATATAAAGCAATATTTACAAGATACTCTCCAATATTTAGGGGTGGATTTTTAATTACGCAGGAAAAGGATACTTCATCATTAGATGGTAAAAAGTAGAATTTTCCTAAAAGATCAGAATCACAAGAAATTAAATTTAATTGTTTTGGAGTATTAATTGAAATAGAAAATCTCACTTTCTTTTCTTGTTTGTAGTGGTTTTTGGCAATCACTTTTATGTGAATATTGTTTCCAATTGCATAAGAATTGGGCCCAACGCCATCTTCAAAAATCATTTTTTTAAATTGTATATTTCCAGTTCCCCTTCTATCTTTTCTATTTGACAAGTCAATTTTAGTTTGCTCTGTTATGGTCCTTAAATATTGGGAAACTATCTCTTGTGTATCACCATTACTAACAATTTTACCATCTTTTAGCAAAATCGTACGGCTGCATAGTGATTCAATCGAACTCATATTATGACTTACAAATAAAACTGTCCTATTGAGTTTTGAACTTGAATCTTGCATTTTTCCAATCGCTTTCTTTTGAAATTCAGCATCGCCTACGGCCAATACTTCATCAACCACCATAATTTCCGGATCCAGGTGTGCAGCGACTGAAAACGCAAGCCTTACATGCATTCCACTCGAATATCTTTTAACCGGGGTGTCGATGTATCTTTCAACACCTGAAAAGTCAACA
>JBBDIH010000188.1:0-3742 GCA_040880505.1 Minisyncoccota bacterium | reverse complement strand
AAGATATTAAATTGAAAAAAGGAAGAATTAATATGTCTTTATTACCATCTTATAGAAATACTGCCGCTCGTAAAAGAAAGGAAATATCAAAATTGAATTCTGATAAAGCGAATCAGCAGAAGAGGCTTTCGGATATATCATCTAAAATTCAGAGGGTGTCTCAAATGCTGAGCAATGCTAAAAGTTCAAGCACTATTAAAAGTAAGAGTCGAGAAATAGAACGAAAACAGAAAGAGGCTGTTCTGGTTGAGAAAAAAATCGCTGATATTGAAACCAAAATGGCACGCAAACATAAAGATCTTGATAATTTGCTTAACAAAATAGCCCGTGAAGAAAAGAAAGAATTTGATAAGCGCCAGAAGGAAGAAGAGAAGCGAACCAGAGAGTTGAATAACACTATTAACCAACATGACATGTTACTTAATAAAACGATGTCGGATGTAGAAGAATTGAAAAGAGTTCCTGATGAAATCACAGTGCTGTTTTTTGCTTCCAATCCATTAGATCAGAAACAATTAAGGCTTGATGAGGAAGTACGGGAGATTCAGGAAATGATTCGTAAAACAAAACATCGGGATTCAGTAAACCTTGAATCGTGTTGGGCAGTCCGTCCGGGTGACGTCATTCAGGCAATCAATGAAAAATCTCCTGCAGTTGTTCATTTTAGCGGCCATGGTTCGGATAATGATGAAATTATATTACAAGATGAAATGGGAGGTCAAATTGTTATTCAAAAAACTTTTACATCAGATTTCGCATGTTTCTTTTTTGTTCGCCGAAACAAGCTTATAAGCATCGGATACTTCCAACTCATCAGTGCTTTGATTATGGGCGTTGCAAAGTGGGAATATATACCATCTTTTATCTGGGCTGTCTGCTTTTTGAACGTGGGCACCAATCAAATCCACATGTAAGCAATTAGTGACAGGGCAAAAATTTATACTCTGCCGACTAAAACTTTTCCAGTGATTCAGCCAAGACCCACATTTGCATTTAGTTTGCGAGGTGCCATTAATGTTTTTAAGTTTCATAATTATCAAATGTTTAATAGTTAATATGACGAAACTCCGATTTTAATTAGAACCATTTCAACATAATTTAGTGCTAACCTGTCCTATCATCGTCATTCAATTACAATCTATTTCCCTTTTTTGTTATATCTCGGCTTTGTCTGCTTTATAGAACGACTTTCATGTTGTTGAGCATCGCGGATAGAAGAGTGTTGTTGTATATGTATCTTTGATCCCGGTATGTAATCTTTACCACCGGGCAAATGCTCTTTCAGTCGATCTTGAACACTTCCTCTCTTTGCAGAACCTACATAATTGGTGTTACCTCCATCAGTTTTGATTTTGCAGGTTACCGGTTTGTCATTGGGCAGTTTATCTATTCCAGACTTATTGTTAGAAACGGTTTTTGTTCTTTTTGCCATCTCTTCACCTATTGGTTTAATTGCTAAATCATTTAATCAACTTTAAAGTTGGAAAATATATTATATAAAGATTATATTCAACTATACAGTGATAACGAAATCCGTATTAACCTCAAGTGGCAAGCCTAAACGATGTTGAGCAATTCCTTGAAAAATTTAAAGTAAAGCTGAAGGTATTTGACGTGATTTATGTTGGTCGTGAAAAAAATACCCAAACATTGCTTGACATGGAATGGGTGTCTGCAAAACGTGATGAAATTCTGTTAAAACTTGAAATTGAAGATTACTGTGAAGGCCCGTTGGAAGAAACCATGCATGGAACCGGAAGCATGTGGGTTTTCGGCAAACAAATTTCCGGAAAAGAAGTTTACATCAAAATCGCTATGGGTCAGCCAAACAGTTCTGTAATTTGCATCTCTTTCCACATAGCGGACTATAAACTTCAATATCCACTAAAAGAATCATAAATGTTGGGTACAAAAAGCTGCGTATGAAAAGTCCATTCACCGGTGGCGAAACCGAACTCGTTCGTGAACCGAAAAAACTGGAGTTCAGAAAAGAAACTTTCGAAATCATTCATCATTCCCGAAGGTGTAAGGATACGGGAGAATATTTTACAACAGAGGAACTGGATCGGGTTAACATCACACAGGTCCACAATAAATACAGAGAGAAGCACAATATTCCGTTTCCAGATCAAATCCGGGAGGTGCGTCATAAATCCGGGCTGTCTGCCACAAAGATGTCGGAAGTGCTCGGATTTGGAATCAATACATACCGTAATTATGAAAGCGGCGAAGTACCACAGGCATCCAACGGGAAACTGATTAAACTGGCAGCCAATCCCAAAGAGTTTAAACGCCTGATTGAGATCAGTGATACATTTACTGGCAGGGAACTCAAAGAATTGATGAATAAAATTGATTTTCTGATTGAACAGGATAAAGATTCGGATGAAAATCTTTTAAAACAGCTCTTGTCTTATAAAAAATTGATGCCAAATGTGTTTACCGGTTATCGGGATATGAAACTGGATAAACTTTCTAACATGATTGTTTATTTTGCAGAAACTGTTCAGCCCTTTAAAACCAAGCTGAATAAACTATTGTTTTATGCTGATTTTTTGAACTACAAAAAAACCGGCTATTCGATCAGTGGTTGTAATTACAAGGCTATAAAGTTGGGGCCGGTGCCTATCGGGTACGATACTCTTTTTGAATATTTTCAAAGAAATGAGAGAATATTTATTGATTACATTTGGTTTAAGGACAGGGATAATATTGGTGAACAATTTCTGCCTAATCCCAATAGGCCCTTTGAGAATGAGTTGTTTGATGAAACAGAAATTAACGTTCTTAATTTTGTATCAACCTATTTTAAGGAAGCAACTTCCGAAGATATCATTCAGGCCAGTCATAACGAAAGAGCCTGGAAAGAAAGATCGAAAGACAACAGACCTATAGAATATGATTTTGCATTTGATTTAAGTATTGAACTGACAGAATAAGATAAATAAGTTGACTTTATTGACTTAATGAGAGTTAAATATTTTAATTTAGAGAAAACATGTTATAGCATATACTGTAAAACGTGCTAAAACCAGTATTTTTACCGGAGTGATTATAGATGCACTCCTTTTTCTGTCTTTAAAACGATATCAATGGCACAATCATCCATTGAATGGACTGAATTAACATGGAACCCGGTTACGGGCTGTACGAAAGTATCACAGGGTTGTAAGTTTTGTTATGCGGAGGTGATGACACGCCGGTTAAAAGCGATGGGTGTGGAGAAATACAAGGATGGGTTTAATAAAGTACGTACTCATCCGGATACACTGAAAGAACCCTATTCCTGGAATAAATCCCGTGTGGTTTTTGTAAACTCCATGAGCGACCTTTTTCACCCGGATGTGCCTGTCAATTTTATAAAGGATGTATTTCGGGTGATGAGCGAAAATCCACAGCATGTTTTCCAGGTACTTACAAAACGAACTGATCTGTTGCTGGAATATGACCGGCAGGGATTTTTAAATTGGACAGATAACATCTGGATGGGTACTTCTGTTGAGGACGAGCGTGTAATTAAGAGAATTTCCACACTTCAGAAAACCGGGGCTAAAACCAAATTTCTCTCCTGCGAACCACTGATCGGTCCGTTGCCTGTGATGAATCTTGAAGGAATAGACTGGGTTATCGTGGGCGGCGAAAGTGGCCATGCGCCCCGTCCGATGAAACCAGAGTGGGTTATTAACATAAAACAGCAGTGTGAACAGGCCGGTGTTTCATTTTTCTTCAAACAATGGGGAGG
>JBBDIH010000187.1:0-3820 GCA_040880505.1 Minisyncoccota bacterium | reverse complement strand
CCGTCGATATTAAAATTATTGGCTTTACCAAAGTTTCATTTTCAACACTTCTTGTGCGAAGTTCTTGAGCTACTGTCCCCGCTTTATATTGTCCATTACCAGTTGGTATTCCATCCAGTTTCCAATCAATTAGAATACCATCAGGATTTATATCAATAATCTTATCAATGAGCTCTTCAAACTTACCAGGTTTGATGCGGTCAACATTAAAGTCCTTAAGCTTTTGCAATGCATTAACATATTGTTGTACATTTTCTTGTTCTTCATCATCTATATATAAATAATTACATGACATGATCTTTAATTTCCTCCTTAGTAGCTTTTGGTACAGATACTTTAAAACAAGTCGAATATCCTTTTGGCGGTTTTTTCAATTCGATACTACCATTGTAGCTATTTATAATATCCTTAATGATTTTCAAACCCAAGCCACTCCCTAATAAATCTTCATTATTTTTGGCATCAGGACCAGAAGGTGATGAAGTAGTAAAAAATGCATCAAATATTCGCTCCTTGTTTATATCTGAAATTCCATCTCCATTATCGGAAAACTGCAAGTAAACCTCCGAATTATCTTTACCTACTTTAATATGCAATTTACCTTTTACATTTGCTCTTTTAATAGCTTTTTTAGAATTGCTGTATAAGTTATAAATAATTGATGCCCATTCAGATGCATGCATTGGACGAGTAAAAAGTCCTTTACCTACCCTTTCAATAGGTGCCAATTCTATGCCAAATCTATTTAAATCTCGCTTAATGGTTTTTTGGAATTCATTTACTACATCTTGAATTTCAATTGGCTTTCGATCCCGGTTCACTTGTTCAGATACATTTGAATCAAAATAGGAAGCATAGGACTCCAGTCCTTTGAAATCCTTTAAAAATTTTACGGAAATATCTTTTAAAGCAGGTATGTCTTTTGCTAAATCTATTATTTCCTGTGATTGATATTTTAAACCATCCAAAAAGTGCTTGATTTCATGTGTAAATTCTCCAATGATTAAACCAAGACTTGCCAAAACGCGTAGCATTTCCTGTTCTCCTAATTCATCATCGAGTTGTTCAATCGTAAGTTTAATTTCCGAAGCCAATCTACGAGCTTCATCGGCTTGCTTTTTAGACTCCTCAGAACCCTTACCGTCTTCTGAAGTAGACATTTCTATATTCTCTGCAAGTTTTTCGAGTTTTTCAGAAGCCTCATCTAATTTTTCTTTAGATGTTTTTTGTTCCCAATCTTTTTGACTTGTTTTACCCTTTTTATTTCGTGCTTCTGCGATCCTCAGTACCGCTTTTGACAATACTTTATAAATAAACTGTCTTAAACTGTTAAATGCTTCATTTTCAATTAATCCTTCTCTACTAGAGGTTTCTTCAAAGACTTTTGCATCTGGATCGAAAATCTGGACAAAACCAAAGAAATTAATATTTCCATGGGGAGGTAAAATTACTCGTTTTCTTACTGACCAATCTAACTTAATCCAATCATCATTTGATTCCCCATAAGGTCTGACACGAAAACTATTTCTATAAAGTTGAATACCACCCTTATCATTTGCTAAATTTCTGATAGTACTACTCTGTCTCTTAGGTATAAACTCGCTACTATATATAAAATAATAAGCCTCAAGAGTAATATTTCTAAGACTTTCAAATGGTTTCTTTTTTTCATTACCCTCCGGATCTATTTTTATATTTTTCTCAGAAACATCAACCCTATTGCTTTCAATTGACCATTTAGCATACCCATTTGAATCAATTTCAGCTGCAATTTTTGCAACAGCGTAGTCAAAAATAAATGATTCTTCATCTATTACGGCTTCGGGTTTTCCTTTCCTAACTTTATAAAAATTAGCTTTAAATCCGGGATCTTCATTTTCTGTTTTTTGCTTTGTCAGAGGAAGTGGTTGAATCAAATCGGAAATATACTTGTAAACTCTTACGATTTGAGCATCAGTCCACTTCTCCCTCAGATTTTCGATAATCATAAATGTCCCTTCTTCATCAGACACATCCACATAATTGTATTCATGACTAATACTATTTAAATCTTTTTCACCAGCATATTCATCCCAATCAATAGTAACTCGAAGGGCTTGCAAATTCTCTTTAGTTTTTGTTTGAAGTGTAAGTTTTGAACCTAATGTTTGAGCTGAAAATCTGCCGATACCTTTTCGTCCTGCTTTTTGCCTTTTGAACTTTGGAGAAATTGGATTCTTTATTTTATCAGTCGATGATATCCTCATAAAAGCACTTTTAAACCGGTCAAATTCCATTCCATGACCATCATCCTTGATTTTCAGAGTTCCTCCAGGCGAATCAGTGTCCTCAAACAACAAATTTACTTCTGTAGCATCAGCATCGTAAGCGTTTTTAACCAGTTCAGCTACAGCTGTCTCCTTTTTCTGAACCAATTCTCTCCCCAAACGGTCAATTAGAGCCGCATCTACAGAAAAACTAACAGTATTTTCTTTTTTATTTGAAGACATTATTATTTATCAATTAATGAACATTAAGTTAGTAGTTTAAAGGTTACCAAGCCTAATTTAAACTCCCCTCCACAATCCCAATCTCCTCCTCACTCAGTCCATACAGCTTATATACCAGCCGATCTATTTCGGCTTCTAATTCGCTGGTGTCAATTTCGGGGTCATTGTCTTTCTTTTCATAAATCTTCTTACTAAGCTCTGATAGTTCAGAAACAGCTGAACTATCCAGTATATTTGGAATAGGAATTTGTTCCAGCAGTTTGGGCTTAATTTGTGACAAGGTTCTTCCCTTTTCCATTGAAAGTAGTCGATATAAATAGGTAATCAATCTTGAATTTAGAAATCCAAGTAAAAACATATTGTTTATTTCAGTATTTGCACTAAATACATATATCCCATCTGTTGGATATGTGGTATGTTTGTCAAAAGAAATCTGAATGCTATCGGAAGTAATCACACCAACTAATTTAGCCTTTTCAAAAATCTGTCTTTTTCGTCCTCTATGAAGGGCCCATATTGGATGTTTCCCTTGCTTAACTTCTTTACAAGTTATCTCATCTTTAAATCCATTAATAAATTTTACAATGTTTTTAAATTTTTGAGGGTCGTCTCTTTTTTTAGTATAGATTACTCTCTTTGTTGGTTCTGGAACTATATATTTGATTAAATCTCTACCACCTGTAATGGTAGGGCATAAATATTCATCTTCTAATTTATATTCCTCAACAATTTCATCAATTACAATAAAAGCTTTTTTCAAATCAGGACTTACTCCCCTCTGAATCCCATCATCATCAATTAAATCAATAAGTTTTCTCTGACCTGCTTTAGAAAGAATTTCATATCCACCAAGATTCTTAGTCGGAAAAATAGTATTTGGTAAAGAATGTAATTTCTTGGTTTCAAATTCGCTTAGTTCAAAGTTTTTAATATTGTCAACTGATCGATCTAAAAATTCACCCATGTAACTTATATCCTTTTGAAGCTTGGAAAGTATAATTATGCAGGAACGTCTGGCAACATCGGTAAAAATGTTATCTCCTAAATTTATCGCAATATCTAAATGTGTAAATTTTAAGACTTTTTTCCTCAATTTTTCATTATCTATTTGATATAAAATAACATCAGGTAGGATCATCGTAACCAAAGATCTTTCGTGAATTATCGAAAATGATAAATTCACGAAATACATAAAGGTATCCGTCATTCTTACAATGATTTCTCGATTTATTTCCTTCAAATATTGACTTGAAGCTTCATCCAAAGAAGCACCCCAAGGCGGATTCCCAATCACAACATCAAATCCCAAAAACTCTCCCTCATCCCCCAGC
>JBBDIH010000186.1:0-3852 GCA_040880505.1 Minisyncoccota bacterium | reverse complement strand
ATTGAATTAGAAGTTCTGAGTAATAGGTTAGATGAGAATTCGAATCAATTTATTCAGAAAAGGCAGGAACTACTGGCAATGAAAAATTCTTATAAAGAACTGATTGAAAGGAGCGAAGACATGAGCCAGGTTACCGATTCCTTTTACCCACTATTTGATATGCCGGATCTTTTATTAAGATATTCAAGATTATATCGGGAGGTAGAAATTCAAAATACTATCTATGAATTATTGATCCCACAATTAGAGCAGCAAAAATTGTTTTTAGCCAATAAAAGCAGCGGTATAAGAGTAATTGATCCTGCTGATTTACCTACCTACAAGCATTCTCCAAAACGAGCATTTATAGTATTAGGTGGCTTTTTCTTTGCCATATTCCTTTCTCTGTTTGTTGTATTTATCAGAGAGCTGCGTGAAGATGAGAATTCAGAGTACAGCCAAAAAATGGATAAACTTTTAAAAGAATTAAGTTTTACTTCTTCAGAAAGTTGAAGGAATTTCTGTTAAGCTTAGTAGCTCTTCGGGGTATCACTGTAGAGAGTTATGAAAGTGAATATTCTCACACAATGAATGAATAAGATTAAGCCTGATGCCTAAATGAAAAACGGAGTTCTCTTTTATTTGATTGTTGCCAGTGTTTATTTAGAGGCAATTTTGGCAGTATTAAGTAGCGAAAGTATTCCCGTTACTTTGTTCCAGATCATTTTCATTGTGTCATTTTTTATATTTGTTGGATATAAATTACTGAATGATGATTTTGAGGTATATTACAATGATTATGCTTTTCTATTAGTAATATTTATAGCAATAATTTTTGTTTCACTCATTTACAGTGCTGACAGATTGAACGGGTTTGTAAACGCCATACGATTTATCGTACTTGTGGTTTTTGCAGGTTTTTTAACCAACCTAATTGTTGAGAAAAGTCAGATTAAAAAAGGATTAATTTTTGCCAGTGTATTGTGTATGATTTTGGCTGCAATTTCAATGGGGGAAAGTTTATTCAATCCCGATATAGTCATTCAGAATTTTTTAAGTCAAGGAACAAAACTTACTCGATCGGCTGCTGGAGGGATATTTAACGACCCAAATCGTTTTGCAGCTTCATTATTTATTCCTTTGGCTTTTGGTTTTTCATTGATGAATTCTAGCATTAATATAAAATATAGGATCGCAGGAGGGATTATTTTTCTAATGATTCTTGGTGGGGTTGTTACTTCCTACTCAAGAAGTGGATTTTTAGCTGTTGTATTTATATCTATGATAAATCTTTACTATTTTAAGAAGATAAAACCATTTGCATATTTGGCATTAGCGGCGATTATCGTAGTATTTTTTATACCCAGTTTGAGATTGATTTTTTTTACTTATTCGGGGAGGATAATTGACTTAATAACAGGGGCAGGGCCGGATGCTTCTTCAAGTATACGTGTAATGTTGGGTATTGCCGGTATAAAAATGTTTTTAAACTCTTATGGCTTAGGGGTTGGTTTCGATGCCTTCAATGAACATTTTACTTCCTATTTCACCATTCAGAAGTCAATTGGAGTAGTAGAACCCCATAATATAACATATACTGTTTTAGCTGAACTAGGAGTTCATGGTTTTTTTATTTTTGCAGTGATAGTATTTTTTCTTTTCAGAGATGCCATCAATAATATTAAAAAATCTGAGGAGGTGATGGATAGAATAATAGCCGTAACCTTATTCAGCTCATTTTGTGGCTATGTTATATTTTATCAATTATATGGTGGTGGGCTTATGGATAATATATTAATGTTCAATATTGCTTTGATTCTGGTTCATAAAAGGTTTTTATTGTCAAATAACAAAGCTTTTCATAAACCAAATTTTAATTTCTGATATTCTGAATTGCCACATAGGTAGTAATAATTCCGGTAATGGTACCAAGTGCGGCTAAAACAAGTTGAATTCGGTCATTTTTTAGTTGCTCTTGCTGATATTCAAATGTTCGGGCGCTGTTTGCACCAACTAAAGGTGTGCGGTCCACAAAAATTATATCTCCGGAAGAGAGTTCGGTTTCAGATGGTTTTAGCCAGGATCGGCTTCCTGCTTTGATGATAAAAATTCGATCATGGGCTGCCGCAACTGTTAACCCATTTGCCATATCAATATAATCTGATATGGAATAAGTAGCATTATAAGTATAAAAACCAGGTTGGTTTATTTGCCCCATTAATGAGATCGAGTTTTCATTCTTAGGAATGAAGATTTTGTCGCCATCGGAAAGAGTAAGTTGTTTAAGCCGACTTTCATTGGTAAAGTCAACAGGCATTCTTCCCGCATTTAAAACTTCTTCAAGTTCCATATAATCAAATCCTTCAAGATATTGATTCGAGCTGCGGATGAGTAATGAAGGTGAAATAGAGGAAACAGACTTCACTCCGCGATTATCGTAAGATTGGCGATAAAGGTAACCTGCTTTGGGGAGTGCGTTTTCACTTAGTCCGCCAGCTATTTCAAGCAAATCGAATAAGGTGGTTTCGTTTTCTTTAACTCTATATATGCCGGGCATGACCACTTGTCCTTCAATAGAAACCGAACCAATGTTTTCCATTGCTTCAGCATGGGGAATAATAATTCGGTCATTGGGTTGAAGGGTCACTTCCTTACCAGTTGAAAAGTTTAGTTTTTCAACTGTTCCATCAACTTCCCGATAAATAATAAAGGAAGTGGTGTCGGCATCAGGAGCAAACCCTCCGGAAATTTCAAAAAGTTTTTCAAATGTGTCATCTGTTCTGAAAGTTCCCTCAAAATCGTTTAAAACTGCCCCGGAAATACTGATTTTTGGACTTCCGCTGGTTCTTTCAATGAAGTTGATTTGATCACCATCGGAAATATACGGATTGAATTTTTTCTTACCGCTCAAAAAGTAGGCGCTAAGGTCGATATACTTTGTGTTTCCTTCATTATCAATCACTTTTACCCGGCGCAAATCATATTTTTTTGAGACATTTGAAAACAAGGATTCGGTTAAATCACTCTGCTCTTTACTTTTAGTTTCAATTTTTTCAAAATTCAACCCAGTAATGCTTTGGAGATTTGAATTAGGGAAGTTTTCTGTACTTATTCCGGTGGTTTGTAAGGGATAAAACACTTCATCATTAATAAATAAACCAGAAATCAAAGCATCGTAACGAATCCCGGGCTGCAGGGTATATTTTCCGGGATTTGGAATTTCACCACCAATATGAATGCTCACCAGGCGAGGTTTGTCGAGGCTCACGGAAACTTCAGTATCTTTGATAACAT
Organism: Minisyncoccota bacterium; assembly: GCA_040880505.1. GTDB lineage: Bacteria > Patescibacteriota > Minisyncoccia > UBA6257 > GWB1-50-10 > JBBDIH01. The sequence continues at coordinate 579 of JBBDIH010000186.1, read as the reverse complement.
CATGAAATGCTTGTTGAATTTTTTCTGAAGCTTCTGTGAGAGATAATTCTTTTACGGAAATCATACCTACTACAGGAATAGAAATATCGCCAGAGGCATTTACAGTTAACCCGCGATAATTAAATTCAATAACTCCTTTCCCGTAAATAGAAAGAACGTCATATGGGCCTAATTGATATCTATCGGGATTGATAAATTCATCCAGTGAAAAAAGCTGATTTGACAATTGAAATCCAGCTTGATCAATAAAATAGGATTCACTGACTCTCGATTCACTTTCTGTAGAAATGCTGTTATTACTTTGTGATTGTCGGGATTGTCCGAATGAAGATTGATAGGTTAATGATATAAATAATAATAAACTAAATATGAATTTAGGCGAAACTTTCATTCTGAAATTTTTCATTGTGAGCATTTAAAAAAACAATATAAGAGTTAGGTATTTGAGTTATTAATTAAAATCGAGATAAAATGATACCGATTATGGTAATTGTTGCACCTGAAAGTTGTATAGTCGTTAACTGTTCACCTAATAAAACCACACCAAATATCAAACCCAATACCGGCACAAGGTTTTGA
>JBBDIH010000185.1:0-3916 GCA_040880505.1 Minisyncoccota bacterium | reverse complement strand
TCGATAGAGATTTCTTACTGGCCAGCTCACTCAAAGCGTTTTTGAATCATGTTGCCATAGCACTTGTTGAGCTAGAAAAGGAGAAACCACTCATGGAGTTTATCGAGGCCGGTGAATTAAAACAGCATTGGGCAACAATTGCCCTGATGAAATGGGAAATTCACCATGGCTTTAAGATTGATGTGGATAAGGCGCTGGAACTAAGCATTGAGCAAATGGTGGATCATGTACTCAACAAGCCCTTATTAACGGTTGAGGAATACATGGATCATACTTTGAAACGGTTAGACGAAATCGAAGACATCTTCGAAAAACATCAATATGATGATTCCGATTTCGATGAAGAAGAGTTCGATCGGGAATATTATTTGGGGAACAGTAATTAGGGTCGTGATTTGTTTTTCCGGAGTTGCTTGTTTTGATATTTTAGCCGTTAATTAACATAATCACAGCCTTGTCATGCGCTGAGTTGTTAAATACCCACAGGAAGCTGCCAAATGGTTGAAAATGAATTTGAATATATAGAGTTTTTGGTTCAAGGCGGTTTGCAAGATAATAGCGCATATAGCTATGGGCGCTACTTGGAAGCAGTATCGAGGCATCTTGAAATAAATCTAAATAGATCTACGGTATCGTCTGACCAAGACGTTAAAGATATACTGGATAGATTTTCAGAAACTGGCCTGGCAGACCGCTATAAAAATAATTGTGGCACAGCCTTGAGAGCGTATTTACGTTTTCTTGATCAAGAGCCGCCTGAGTTCAGCTATCCGGAGGAAATATTAAATCCCGCAGAATATGTGGAAGGTGCGAAAAAGCAAATAACCGTCAATTCATATGAAAGAGATCGAAGGGCACGAAATAAAGCAATTGAAATACATGGGCTGCATTGTTCTGTCTGCGATTTTAACTTTGAAAATATTTATGGAGAAATTGGCATTGGGTATATACATGTTCACCACCTGAGGCCATTACACACAATAGACGAGCAGTATGAGATTGATCCTAAACATGACTTAGTTCCGGTTTGTCCGAATTGTCATGCCATGCTTCATAGATCAAACAATCCGCCATCAATAGAGAAGCTTAAAGATGCAATCCGAAAGCAAAATAGCATTTAACAATGTGCTACTAGGGACAAATCTACTTCACAATTTAGCCAAATCCGAACCCACACTTATTACACTATTCAGAAAAGAAACGCCCCAGGAAAAGAAGGAAATCGCTCAAAGCGGCCTTACCAGCTTGTAATTCGGGAATGATAACGACTGGCCGATTGAATGCTGGAGAACTGGATGAGACTGTACTTATTATTTTGGCTATCGTTGAAGCTATTGGGTATGTATATGGAGTGATTGCTCTATCAGTTGGAAATGCAAAAGTTCATCCCGATTCTGAATTCCATGATAGATTGGAATAAAGTTAATTCTGAAAAAAGAATATCCTTTTTAATTGGTCTCTAAATCGTAATCGGCATCCTCTTTTTTTCCAACTTTTATTCCTTTGCTTTTGAGAAATTCGTCAGTCTTGCGATCAACATCTAAGTTATAATCGTCAGAGTTTAAATCAATATTATCTATTAGTTCCTCTTTAAACTTTCTAACATCCTCCTTGAATTCCCAATTTTGAATTTCATCAGATGCATAATAAACAATCCGATCTAAAATTCTGGCGGCTACAGAAAGAGTTTGTTCACTGTAAGTAGCTACGGAATGGATAATAGATATTAGTTTGCTTTCAGATAATGGTTTAGATCCTTCTGTTAAATCTAAAAAATTTGATGGGTTGGCTATCCAACCTCTAAAATCACTTGTTCGGGATACAGAAATTAGAGATTTATCATAAGTAAGAATTATCCAATGACTCCCATTTTCGATAATATCATCATTTGTAAATTGAAGAGCCCACACATCATGATTAATTAAATGAGTGGGCTTATTAATTCTATTTTCATGAAGAAAATGAGAGTAAGCTGTTTCAAATTCAACTGTATTTTCGTGATTAAAATTTGGTGTTTTTACAAAATTGATTCCCTCTCTATTCAATATTGATTGCAAGTCAGTCATGATTGCTCTAACCCATTTTTTAGTACTATGTCTCTCTGTTTTTATTGCCGGACTAAATGTGCATAGGTACTTCATAAATGTTTCTGGGAGCTTAACTTTATCATTTAGTTTAAGAGCACAATAGTTTGCTACAAATGCATTATTTGAGTATTGGAGCTCCTCAATCTCCTCTTCAAACACATCATACTTTCTTGCTTGTAATAAATGACCGGCACATTCATTTACATAAAAATATGGTATGTATAATTTTGCATCTAACTCTCTTGCATTTTTTATTGAATAGACACTGAGATCAAATAAATTATTAACATTTCCTTTGTATAGATTTTTACAAATAGCAGGAATTGCTACAGTGGGTTCTATCAGTATGCTGAAATCTGACCATCTATTCGCACCGAGTGATTTTGCACTTGATATGGGGTTTGAACCTTCTAATGCCACATATATTGATGCTCGAGCAATTTTATTTATTAGTGGATGATCTGCTGCCAAATCTAATAAGTTCTTTGTTGCTTCATTAATATCCTCAGCAGGCAATCCTTTTTTATTTAACAGATAAGATTTAATTTTTGATACATAATCTTCATTATTCTCAAAGATAGGATTAGAAACAACACCAGCTTTTATATTTTTTAAGTTTGAAATTTGTTCATTTATATAAGCCCTCGCAACCCAAACGGATACTTTTTTTGCATCCTCTTCGTCCCAATCAATGTTATGTTCATCTTGCATTAAATCTACTTGTGCAGATATCAAACTATTAAATTCCTTGTTGTAGATTCTTTTCCGAGCAATTATATCATCTTCAGCATCTTGACTGAGTGTTATTAACTTATTTGTTGTTTTAACAATTTTTTCCTGCCCGAATAATGCACCAATTCTTTTTTTTATTTTTTCATTACCATTTTCAGTTAATGATAGAAATTGGTTTGTATTTTTAATTATTTCATCTTCTTCTATAGCTCCTGTGTTAGAAAGAACAAATAATATAGTATCGTCATAAATTCCTTCTTTCATTACAGAAACATCATTTGAGATAAGTGTCAACGAATGCAAAGCCATTTCCATATAATCAACACTCTCAGGTGAATAATCTCTTGGAAGTGGCGAATTAGTTTCATCTAAGAACTTATTAACTAATTTTTCTGATAATAATAAACCTGCAACATGTTGAGCACTTAGAAAAGTAGATTGAATTTTTAAAGTTTCAGCTATTTCATTTTCAATTTTTCTTGAATCAGTTTCATCAACGTTCAGGGACGTGAAAAAATAATATCTATCTGCATTTAATTTATTGATAGCTTTCTCAGCATCTTTAAAAGCTTTGTTTTTTATTGAAGACTTTTGAGTTGTGATTTGATAAGCGGCTAATGATTTTGAGCCATCTTTTTTAAAAGATGAATAATCTGTTCCTCCATCTCCTTTTCCATCTACGTTTACAATTTGTAAATGAAAGATGTCCTTTAAAACTATTCGGCAAGCAACTTCAAAATAATCTTTCCCAAGTCTCGTAATGTGATTGGTTAGAGTTTCTTTATCCATTATTAGATGATTGAAAAATTCAAATTAATTAATCTTGCATTATGCAAGTTATAAATGAAATAATTCATTTATTATATTTCATATGCTCCAAAAAACCAAGCAAATAAATGGTTCACAGTATTCTATGGAACTCAAGCTAAAGATATTTTTATAACGATAATAAATAATTTCGAAAGTCATTTTCATTCCATAATTATTCTGGTGATAATGCTATAAATTTCCTTCCGAATAACCATTATCTTACATAGGTTAGTAACGAGCTGTTAATCCTGAATCTATATTTGCTGAATGGTAATCACCCATATTGT
>JBBDIH010000184.1:0-3942 GCA_040880505.1 Minisyncoccota bacterium | reverse complement strand
CCTGAAAGTGTTTTTATAGTCTCCTTTTCATTGATTGTTGTAACTACATAATCCACTGATCTTGTAGATTGAGACCAATAGGGTATTCTATAAACTTTTCCTTCATTGAATGGAAGACCTACAAGCAACATACCATATAAATTCCAATCATATACTGGTTGGGATAGATTGACGATTTCAGGGTCGAATTTTTGGCTTTCAGCATTGCTTTTAATTGTCAATTTGCCGGCTTCAAACTTAATATTGAGCAATCCACCTGACGCATTTTGTGATGTAAATCTTTTTGGGAAGAGATCATGGTGAGATACAATATTTATCCAGGTTTCTTCAAGCTCGAGGTTCGAACTATATAAATCCTGTACTCTATGCAAGTAATCCACCCCATCAATCTCAAGAATCTGTGCATAATCAGTCCAAATTCTCACAGTAGATTTATTGCCATTTGTATCATTGATCGACACTTGCCATTTATTTGTATATGGCTCAATAAAAGAACCTTCTATAATATTGGATTCTGGATTTACATATAATGCATCCTGAGCAAAAAGTTGATTTGAGATCACATAAAGTAAGGTCAGTATTAAGGCTATTTTGTGTATCAAACTTGGATATGTGTGGTGAATGCAACCTATGTTATATCTTAGATAGGTTCTATTAATGATTATACTTTTAAAATATCAGGGATAGTTTATCTTTGAAATCAAACATTTTATTGTAAAAAAGACGATTCTCAGATCAACTTTTTTAATTCTAACCCGCAACAGTTTTTATGTCATTCTTAAAACTTGAATAACTATTTATGGATTACAAAGAATATGCTCCACCAAAAGAACTTACTCATCTAATTGAATGCTATTGGACTAATACTCTTGAACCTGGTGATTTCCAGCAAGACTATGATTATATCATTCCAGACGGAAATACCGAGGCCATCTTTATGCTCAATGGGAACTATCTCAGAAATGACGAGAAAAATAAGAATGAACAATTAGTAGAATATTGTAGTCTTGTTCCGGCTTTTCAAAATGCAGTAAAGGTTTATCAAAAACCATACACCACATGTTTAGGGGCACGATTTAAGCCAGGAGCAATTCAGCATTTAACAAACTATAGCCTCGCCGATCTTTCCAAACCAACTTATCCGTTACAAGAATTAATGCCTGAGTTAGCTGACCTTGCCATGAATGAAGCGATTAAGAAAGCACCTGCAACCTTTATTATAAATAAGATCAATGAATGGCTTATTAAACAAGCGACTGAACCAAAAATCAATTATCTCATTTCCGGTTTTATATCTGAAGCTATAAAAAAGAAAGGCTCAGTCTTGATCAAAGATTTTTGTAACACTTTCGGGGTACATAGGTCAACATTAGAAAAGAATTTTAAACAAGAAATCGGCTTGTCCCCTAAGCAATATACCAGCCTTATTCGCTTCAACTATCTTCTCAACAGAATGCTTTTTAATAGTTCAAGTCTTACGAAAACCGGGTATGATCTTGGCTATTTTGATCAAAGCCACATGATAAAGGATTTTAAAAAAATTGTTGGGGTTTCTCCCTCCGACTTCCTTAATAAAAACTTTACAGTTCCAAAGCTGGCTGCTTTATCTATTTCAAATAAAAGCGAATATATATAGAGGAGCAGCCGCATTTCCTGTTATACTGCTAACTTTTTGCTTGAAATATTATATTTAAAAGTTTCCCGATCTGACCTTCATTTACGCTTTGAAATTCGTCTGATGGCAAGTCTGTATTGACCCGATGAACAAAAACTATATTCTCTTTCGGTATTATATATATAGCCTGCGTTCCTGTTCCTGAAGCATAGAATACACCTTGTGTATTCTATGATAACTCATTAAAAAGCTTTTTCGTACTGAATGGCTTCGGTATTTGTGAGTTATATCTCCATACATATCAATGATTTTATTATCCTTGATTAAGATATAGGAAGAGGTACCGGTTGTATCTGCATGATTATGGGCATGCTTGAATTTGGAACTGTCCCACCCGTACTCTTTTAACTCCTTATTTGAAGCTTTTTTGATTTCTCCCATTTGTGCATATGCATTCACAGATAAAGCAAATAGATAAAATGCTGTAAAAACAAAAGTTACAAAATTGAAATAGTTCACTGACATAATATTAGCTTAGTTATTATCATTGAATTTTTTCGTACTTACACCGTCGTGATCTTTTATGTTCTTCGTTAAGATTTCAAGCTCGTGTCCATAAAGCGAATGATTTAAAAAGTCTATCGAATATTTCATGATCGAATCAGAAAGTTGGTCCGGATTACCCTTAGACTCATAATTTTCCGGATCAATTATGGGCATGTCACTGAAGGTAAAATGAGTGGCAGAGTCGATTACAACTTCCCATGCAAAGGATTCATTTGCAGAAAGATAGGTATGTAATCTCTTAATTCTGTTAATTGACCACGGCGCTCTCATTGTCATCATAGGTTGAGAGAGGCCATTCGTTGTTTCTGGCTCCGAACCGATGTTATCGTAGATAATAACAGCTTTAAACCTATCATCTGTTGATGCAGCCCTGCTTACTGTACTGCCCCCTCTTGAATGCCCCATTATTGCTACTCTATCTGAATCAATACGTCCCTTAAAACGGTCCGTTGGATCATTCTGATTAAGTCTCATCATCTGATCCAATACAAATATGGCATCTTTGGCAAGATAGTTCGTGAGTTTTTGCTCCAATTGTTCCCTTTCTTCAGAAGTAGCACCTTCACCAAGCCTCCAATGGGGATAGTCGTCTTGGAAACCCCCGGACGGAAAAAAGTCCATGCTGCTATAGGGATGACTAATAACAGCTGTTATATATCCCTGGCTTGCTAACTCTTCCATCATAGCCGTATAATTATGACGTGACATATTGCCACCCGTTCCAAAAATCAGAAGGGGATATTTCTTTTGCACATTGTCCATATTTGCATTGGGAAAACTATTTGTCAAAACTCTATTATATCGACTAAAATCTTTTTCAATCTTTCGAAATATGTCTCCTTTAAGGGTTTTAAGACCAGCTCTCACCCATTCAAGCTCGGGAAAATAAGCAGCTGGAGCTGTATCTTTGGTTAGTATAGCAGGATAAAAAATTTGAACTATAACTTGCCTAAAATCATGGTCTTCTTCGGTTACAATTTCGTCACGGGATCTATCCACCCAATGATAGGCGACTGTTCCAATAAGATGAGGTCCCTGAGGGTTTGGCAACTTTATTATTTCCTTTTCACCAGAGAGTACTTCTTGTTTATTAAAAGTATTGATCAAAAATGCATCTGAGCCTGATATTTCTTGTGCTGTGGTATTAACAATTCCCCAACAGAGAAAAATTAAACAACAAATAATTGATTGCATTTTATTCCATTTGATTTGCATTAACTTATTATTACACTAATCATAATTTAAAAAGTTACATTTATTGTTTTGGACAACATACGTGGTACACATAGTGTTATTCAAGAAATACAAAACCTAACATAACAGCAGTATAACCTATATATGGCCTCCAACATTGAAGCGATCCAGGATATCGGCTACCATGGCTTTGCGTTGTTTTCCAGTTACTTTTCGATACAATAAAGGCATCTCTATGTTTTCATACACCGTTAGCTCATCAATCAGATGATAGGCCTGGAATACAAATCCGATGTGCAATTTATGATAATCTGATTTTTTCTTTTCGCTAAGATTATGCACCGGTTCTCCCAGGAATTTATATTCGCCTTCGGAGGCATCATCCAGGAACCCAAGGATATTCAGCAGCGTAGATTTCCCCGCACCGCTTGGCCCCATAATAGTCACGAACTCCCCTTCCTCAATAGTCAGATCAATGCCTTTCAGTATAAAGGTGCGCTGGAAACGTTTGTCGATGTATTTGTCGATGTTTGTTAGTTAGATCATATTTTTTGGGTGTTATGGTG
>JBBDIH010000183.1:0-3958 GCA_040880505.1 Minisyncoccota bacterium | reverse complement strand
AGCATGTCTGACTCTGAGATCAGTGTTATTATTCCGGTTTATAATGAGGAAAATACAATAGGGAAACTGCTCTCTGAGCTCAAAAAAAGATCAAGATTTGGTCTTTGCGAAATAGTTGTGGTTGATGGGGGCAGTACAGACAGGACGAGGAAAATTGCAGAGGAAGCCGGGGCTACTGTCATCGAATCAGAAAAAAAAGGGAGAGCTGCACAAATGAATGCCGGCGCTGCATACGCGCAAGCAGAAATTCTTTACTTTCTGCATGCCGATACCATCCCTCCGTACAGTTTCGATGCATATATTTTAAAATCTGTTGCCAATGGTTTTGGTGCGGGTTGTTTTTCTCTTTGCTTTGATGATCCTCACCCCGGGCTACGTTTTTACTCTTGGTTTACAAAGTTTGGATCCACGCTTATTCGATTCGGGGATCAAAGCCTTTTTGTAAAGTCAAAAATTTTTAAAGAGGTGAACGGTTTCGACGGGTCGCTTATCGTGATGGAAGATCAGCAAATTGTGAGAAAAATAAAGCGTGTTACAAGATTCAGGGTAATAAATGAACCGGTACTGACTTCGGCGCGTAAGTATAGGAAAAACGGAGTTTACAGACTTCAGGCAGTATTTTTTTTGATTTGGGCGGGCTATTATTTTGGTTTCAGCCAACAGGTACTCACCTATATCTATCAAAAATATATCAATTAGCAAATATTGATAACGAATTAACACTAATTTAATTCAAATAACGGTCAAAAATTTGTAGTTTTATGGCTGTTAGAAACTCCTAAAAAAACATCAACAATTTCACTATGAAAAAACACATACTAACTCTAATAATTTTATTATTTACAGCGGTATCTGGTTTTGGGCAGATTAGCGGCCGGGTTGTCGACGCTGATACGAATGAATCGTTACCCGGGGCAACAGTTATTGTAAAAGGCACCCAAATTGGTGTTACAACTGGATTTGACGGAACGTTTACAATTAATGCATCAGAAGGAGATGTATTGGTTGTATCTTTTGTTGGATACGAAGAAAAGGAAGTAGTCGCAGAAGAAAACATGCGTATAGAAATTCAAGCTGGTGATAATGTTCTTGGCGAGCTTGTAGTCTCTACAAATGTGATTGACATCGCTAAAACTCGAGAAACTCCTGTTGCGGTTTCAACGATATCACCTGCCGAAATTAGTTTAAGAGTTGGAAACCAGGAATTTCCGGAGATTATGAACAAAACACCGGGTGTTTATGCCACAAAACAAGGTGGTGGTTATGGTGACTCCAGAATTTCACTTCGCGGATTTGATCAAAACAATACTGCTTTCTTAATTAACGGGCAGCCGGTTAATGATATGGAAAATGGATGGGTATACTGGTCAAACTGGCAAGGATTAACGGATGTTGCTTCCGGTATTCAGATTCAACGCGGTCTTGGTGCTTCAATGCTTGCAGTGCCTTCAGTTGGCGGTACTGTATCTATCTTTACAAAAACAGCAGAAAACCAAACCGGTGGATCAGTTTCTCAGTTGTTAGGTAATAATGGATATAACAAGACAGCCATATCTTATAACTCCGGCCAAAATGATAACGGCTGGTCGTCATCATTCCTTTTAAGTTACTGGTCAGGTAACGGTTACGTTCAAAACACAAGTGGTGAAGGGTGGACATATTTTGCCGCTGTAGGATACACACCGAGTGAAAACCATTCATTAAACTTTTCACTATTAGGTGCTGGTCAATGGCATCATCAAAGAGATGTTTGGGTATCAATAAGAGACTATGAGTATTTTGGTGATGAAGGTATTGACCCAACATGGAATAGCAATGGCGGTACATTAAATGGCAGTGAATATAATATGCGCCGAAATTTCTACAATAAGCCACTCGCGACGTTTAACTGGGACTGGGATATCAGCGAAAATGTAGAACTCGCTACATCTTTTTATGGCTCAGCTGGGCGAGGGGGCGGTACGGGTCCACGTGGACAGTATTTCCGAAATGGTGATATTGATATTTTACCATTTAGAAAAGATCTGTTCGAACATTACGTCGAAAATGGAAGAGGAGCAAGAAATCCGGATGGTACTATTAATTTCGACAGAGTAGTAGATGTTAATAGAAGTACGACAAGTCCGTATACCGGAGGAATTTCAGATTATGCGGGTCAGCTTATAGGCTCTAATGGTTTCCGTGATGATGGTGTTAACAGAGCAGTGGCCATTCGGCGAGCATCAATGAACTCTCACAACTGGTTTGGAGTCATATCGAATCTGGATATTACAAGTGGTAATTTCACTTATTCTGTTGGTGTTGATCTGAGAGATTACACAGGTTATCATTATCGTGCTCTGAATGATTTGCTTGGTTTAGATGGCTACTTCTCAACAGGAAATGCCAATAGCGCCGGTATAATTCTTCAGAAAGACAATACAATTAAAGCCTCTCCATTTAATGATACTGGCTTAACAAAACAAAAAATTGATTACTACAACATCGGTTATGTAGGCTGGCAAGGGTTAAATGGAATGGTTGAATACAATAGCCAGGATAGATTTACAGCTGTTCTGCAAGCGGGCTTATCTAATCAATCATATCAGCGAGAAGATCTATTTGATCAGCCAGACAATCCAATTTCTAATACGAAAAACGTGAGTGGTGGCTATGTAAAAGGTGGAGCCAACTATAACATTGATGAAAACAATAATGTGTTCTTCAATGCCGGCTTCATATCCAGACAACCTAATTTTGATGCAGTATTTCCAAACTTTGCAAATAACATAAACCCTGATCTTCAGAATGAAGAGATTAAGTCGATTGAATTGGGATATGGTCTTATTACAAACTCATTCAAATTAAATCTTAATATTTACTCAACCGTATGGGGTAACAGATTTATTTCCCGAGGTTTTGTAACTGATCAAGGATTGGACGGAACGGCTCAATTTAACGATGTTGATGTACGTCATAACGGTGTTGAACTTGAATCAAGTTATCGTATGTCAAATGATCTGAGATTACGAGGGATGATATCCTTGGGTGATTGGAAATACACGAAAAATTTTGAAGCTGAGCTATTTGATGATAATCAGCAAAGTATCGGAAACGCTACGTTGTATACAAAAGATGCAAAAGTAGGAGATGCTCCTCAATTTGTTGCATATGTAGAAGCTGATTATAGAATTACCAATATGTGGAGTGCAGACGTTGGTTATCGTCATGTGGATCAGCTTTATGCTGATTACAGTATTACTGACTCAGATTTTACACAGCCTAATAACCAAGGTGCTTTACAGTTACCTTCTTACGGGCTGGTTGATCTTGGTTCAACATTCAGATTTAATTTATTCGGGCAAGAAGCCTCATTTAGAGTGAATGTCAATAACCTGTTTGATACGACTTACATAGCTGAGTCAAATTCGAACATACATTCTACAAGTGGTTCTGCTACTTGGAATGGTATTGACATGAGAAACTACGTGTGGTTCGGATTTGGAAGAACTTGGAACGCATCCTTGAAATACAACTTCTAAAACCACCAATTTTTTAAATGAAGGAGGAGGCTGTTTTCAGTCTCCTCTTTTTTTTTGCTATAAAAAAACTTCTATCCGAAAACTTTTTATATTAAAGTAGTGTTATGGATTTCGAATTTATTCATTGTAGTACAAGATTACCCCAATTTATGTAACATTAGAAGAGCAAGTGTTGGAAACCGGACCACTCTGTTGATCAAATTTCGGAGCATCGATAAATGGCACAGACATCAAATATCGTTCCAAGTCACAATGACGGTAATCTTACTTCTCCAAAATGCTTGTAAAACTGATATTCTTAATGACTGAATCCATCAAATATCTTTAAATCAAAATTAAGAACTAGGTAGTTTTCTTGTTATTTTTCAATCGATAAATAAATAATCAAACTAAAACAAATAATATGTTTAAAAGATACTTATCCATTTTTATTGTAA
>JBBDIH010000182.1:0-3982 GCA_040880505.1 Minisyncoccota bacterium | reverse complement strand
CCGCTCCCAGGAGTGGTAGGGATTGGCAAAGTAAAATTCTACTCCCGTGCGCTTTTCAATTTGGCGGTAACTATGGAATTCGGTGCCGTGATCGCTGGTGATGGTATGTACCTTCTGCCGGTGTGGACGGATTAGTTGTACGGCCCGCTCTTCGGTCGCTTCCTTCGTTTTATTGGGGAGTTTACCAATAAGCACGTATCCGGTTTTGCGTTCCACCATGGTCAGGATGCAATGCTTGTCGGCAGAACCCGTCACCGTGTCAATTTCCCAGTGACCGATAGTTTTGCGGGTTTCTACCTGGGCCGGACGTTCGGAAATATGGCGTTTTTCGGCAATACGGCCCCTTGAATCGTAGGCTCCGTAGCGTTTACGCCGCTTCTTTGGGGAACCCCGCAGATGCGTCCATAAAGCCCCACCCGCCTTTTTGTCGGCCCAGATGTATTTGTAAATGGTTTCGCAGGAAATGCAAAGTTTGCCTTCTTTCTTTAACCAACCCGACACCTGCTCCGGACTCCATTGCCGGCGGATATACTTTGCCACGAGCTTGTAGTCAGCTGCACTAAAGTGCCCGTTACGCCGGGAACGCGAGCGTCGCCCGTTGGTTTTTTCCTGGGCTTTGCTCGGACGGTAAATGCCTGCACGATTCTCATTACGGGTGAATTCCCGGATGATGGTGGAGCGGTGTCGTCGCGTTTGCCGGGCAATCTCGGCCGGACAATATCCTTGTTTTCTTAAGTGCGAAATTAGATACCTTTCCTTTGGGGTGAGTTGGTGATAGGCCATGTTAATTTGATTTATCGTGGTGGATAAACAAAGTAACACTATCCCGATTCATCCCTATTTTTAAGTGCTTAGTTGTTGCACTTACTATATGAATTCGCGCCATATAACAAGCGTTTCAAGCGGACACGGACGGGATTCTTCGAAAATTTTTATCACTAAAGTAAATGAGTTACTTTTCGTCAATCATAAATCCCGCGCCGCTTAAACGCCAAACCGTTATGCATTCCAAATGAGTCTTTTTGTAGAAATAGAATTTATCGATGATCGAAAAGGGAAATCCCATCTAAAGGATTTTGACTATCAATTACATAATCATTTAACAGAACAAGCAGATTGGGATGCTGAGTATTGGGATTTTGATTCAGAATATCTAATTGAGTATTCACAAAAACTGGAGCAATTAATTTCCAAATCTGAAGAAGGAATTGAATTTCAGGCTATGTGGGTTGGAGAACAGCCAAACAAATTTCTTGAATTGACGCCTGATGAATTTTTGGAAATAATTCGATCAAACAAGATTGGAACGTCAATTCGGTACATCGTAAACAAGAATGCATAACAATGCGCATTAACTGGTGGACGCGGACTGAGTTTCGGTTTGCAGAGTTGCTTGTTTTAAAATGATTGCCGTTTATTCACTCATAATCCCCGCACCCGTTATGCGCTGGGTCGTTATACCACCTATTTATAAAATCAAAAATCTTGTTATGAGAAAAACTTTACCTATTACTTTATTCATTTGTCTATTTACAATTCAGGCTTATGGACAGAATTGGCTCAAAGTAGATTGGGGTAGTTCAAGAGAGGAAGTTCATTTTTCAGAAACCGGTCAATTAATACAATGGAATGAAAAGTGGACTTATTATGAAGAATCTATTGATAGCCAAATGTATGCTCGAAAATATCGTTTTGTAGATGATTCTCTTATTGCAGCTACAAAACATCTTACTTTTAATCGGTCTCAACTTGGTTCCGGCAGACTCTTTGATAGAATTGAACAGTTGCAAAAAATGCAATCTGAAAATATCAAAGAAATGGGAGAACCTGATTTTATTGATGAAGATGATGAATTATCCGTAAAACATTTCGCATGGAACTTAGATTCTACTTTTGCAATAGCACAAGTAGATAAAGATGATGAAAGTGGAAATATTTGGTATTCGCTTGGTGAATTAACTGGAAATGAAAGAAGGAAAAGATTTCATAATAAAAAAGGAGCACTTCGTGCAAAATTTCATGAATTAACCGGAGAATATGATTATTCATTTGAAGGAGATACTGACCTTCCTCCTAATTTAAGAGATAATCCATCCCTATCCGTTGAGGACAAACTGATTTCAAGATATGATGAAATGGAAGATCGAAGAATTTATAGTGATCCTTCAACTGGGAATAATAAAGCAGATGATGAATTATCACTTTTCTTAGTTGAGCAAGAAGAAAACCTACAGCTTGTATTAAGCAAAACTTACAGTGCAAATAACTGGCTCTTTATCAATTCAATGATAGTTTTAGCTGATGGACAGCGATTTACTTTTGAAAATCTTTATGACCAAGTCGCAAGAGAAACTACAAGTATTGGTATAAAAGAAACATTTCAATCTTCCGTCGATGATGAACTTGAGGAAGCAATCCGAGCAATAGCTAATGCTAAAGAAGCAAAAATTAGATTAAGTGGAGAAAACTCATACAGAGATATTGAAATAACAGAACGAGAAAAAAGAGCCTTAAGAAATGTATTAGCTGTTTACGATAAAAAAAATGAGAATGAATAAAGAAGAAAAACTTAAAATAAATATTCTTGAATATATAGATTCAATTAGCCCAGAAGAACTTTACAGAACTACAAAAGGTGTTCAAATTTCTGGTTTCGATAAAAAAGAGGTCACCTATAAAGCGTATGAACTTCAAAAAGAGGGATTAATTGAAGCTGCTGTATCTCATCATGATTTAGGAGTTGAAAGAGTAATACCAAGGGGATTGACTTCAGAAGGAAGAAAAGCATTAGAAGAATATCGTAAAAATTGGCTTCAGAAATTATTTCCTCTTTATAAAGAAAAATTTAGAGAGCAGCTTGCTGATAGTTTTGCAAAAGGGACTCTAATTATCATTCTTATATTTATTGGTTACTTGTTGAGATACCTTCAAGAAGTATTGTTTTAAATTAACTTACCGGTGTATAACAAAGCAAATTAAGCGGACTTGTACGCCGATTACTCGTTAGTTTATTGTTTGTCTGTTGTAAAAATCATATTTATTAACTAATTCATAAGCGGTAAGTACAAGCCGCTTATTTGCCAAACCGTTATAGGGCTTTACAGAAACAATTTTTAAGTAATCAATTGGCTCGTTATGAATAATATTTGTTTAGATTTAATAAGACCTTTAAAAAGGTATTCAATAGTGGTTTTGATATCACTTACCCTGTTATCCTGTGAAGATATTATTACAGATCCTTCTATTATCTCAGATCGTGAAATGTACGAGATAGCCTATTCAGATTTGAAATGGCCTGATGATTTCTATCAAGAAGATGTATTAGAAGCTTCCATTTACTATGAAAACACAGTAAGCATTAAACCAATAGACGAAAGAGAATATATTTGGAATCAGTTATGTACCGGAGACATCGAGATAGCAAGAAAATGGTCTGAATTATCAAGCTTATATAGTTCATACTACAGAGAATTGGTGAGCGAAAAAGAGACGGAGAAATATTATGAATTCAAGAGGGTCTATTCAGAAGCTCCTTCTGATGTGATTCTTTCAAGAGTTCACAAATGTGCCTATCTAGACAGGACGATGTTTGATTTTTTTAATGGCGAAGGCATATTGGGAATATTCAATATGGAAAATTTCACTCAATCTGATGTTAAAGAATTAGTAGAATACCTTTGGTTTATTGAGAATCACAAAGTTGTTGGAGAGAATGTACATTCATCTGTAACAGAGAAGATAGATGGTAAATATGTCCATACTATTTACTCTGTTCAATTATTAAGCGGGGACATTGGAATTCCAGATATGATCAATTATGTGCTTAATAGATATCACGTCAGTATTGGTACCGGCGAAATTACTTTTGATAAACAAGTGATTAAGCAAATAAAAGGAAAGAAAAATTAATTAAACGATCATTTGCCCTATAACATATATATGGCCTCCAATGTCAAGTGGCAATAACAATTTCAGGTAAGAA
>JBBDIH010000181.1:0-4035 GCA_040880505.1 Minisyncoccota bacterium | reverse complement strand
CCATGTCGTAAAATACAAAAATACCCCACAGAGGAGGTATTTTTGTATTTGGCGGGCCACTCGGGTTAAGTACTGTTAAGTATGGGATACCTAAGGGCTTTTTGAAGGATATTTCCAAATGTCTCTTTCGGGCTCGTGGGTCACTGTGAATGAGACAAATGGGACAGTATGTGCTTGACGCTCGCAAATTTTTTGCAAAACTACTGTGACAATTTTTCAGATTGAGGTAAAATATTCACCCTGTTTTCCAGATTTATTAATCTATCCTTCGCGTCCTTATTATCTTTTTTCAAGTATTCAATTTCAACTTTGATTCCGCCAATAGGTTCGGCAATATTGCTTATGTTGTAAGCATAAAAAATAGCTAAGACTGTCGCAATGATTCCAAATAATGTCAAAAGTATTCCCACGCCCCATTTTATAACACGGAAAAAACTTGCCTTTTGGTCAAAAAATTTTTTCCTACTTCGTTCCGTTGGTGTCAGCATAAAATCCTCTCCGCCACTTATATCTTCTTCGTCGTCTGAATCTATCCCCGTAGACCGATCACTAATTCTGGAATTGGGAAATTTTTCAATCTTTTCTTTCTTATCGCTAGTCTCGCTAGAAGTTTTAGTAGAAGTAGTTGTTTCTTCGTTTGTCTCTTTGGAAATTTTCATGTCAATTTTTGGTGGCAACCAAAGAGCTTATAGTGTCTGAAATGCTCTTTGCTCTTTTTACTCCATTTTCTATAAATTCAAGAACATTTCGTTGTCTCATTTCTGATGAAAAATCTTTTCTGAAATAATCCACATCAATATAAATTGCCGAATCTGGCAGGTCATCAATGTCACCAAAAAATTGTTTCAATTGTTCCTTTTCCATTGGCCCAGTAACGATGTTGAAAAAATTTTCTCCACTGACAAAATTCAAAGGAAATCCTATATCAACTAAGTCGCCCCCGAATTGTTTAATATCGGCGTCAGATAACTTCAAGAATTTATCCTTGTATGTCTCAAAAGCAATCGTAAAATCCTTAACTGGAATCGCATAAGTTGAGCGAACACCTATTCTACGAATTTTGTCAGCCGGAAAATGTGTCCACGCCGATTTGATAAGATTTTTTGACTCCTCAATAAAATAATCTGTTTCGTTTGGATAGCTAGAAAGAAAACCAAGATTTTTATAGCTGAAAAATGCTCTGACACTTTCATTATCCTTACTCAAAAAATCTATTCTGTTCGTAGATATATTCCAGTAGTTTAAAAGGGCACTCGATAGAGACTCTGCCGTTTCACCCCTTTTATCTAATATCCGAGCGTTGGGAGTATATCTAATTTCAACCAAATGTTTTGATAGGATTTTTTTCATATCTTTATTATAGCGAAGATTAATACAAAATGCAGTTCATTTTATTTAACTTGTTAGAAATTTTCAGCGATAGTTTTTTCGCTCTCGTGCCAAGGGTCCTTGACGGATATATCATAAAAAATAAAGAATACTCTGCAGTCATTTGATTAATGAACGAAATGATTTCGGATAAATTTATATTCTATCACGAAACCGATAAATATCTTTCTCGTATTTATTCTACTCTAATTCTGTCATTTTCACCTGGGCGAAAAATTTTTAAACTAACCCCAAAGTATGCTTCTTTAGCACTCAAATAACCTTTATCGTCCCCATATAGAGCTATTTTAAGCTTTCCTAGTTTCTCGTATAGTTGTTTATCATGTTCTTCAATATTGAACTCGGTCGGCTCATAATCAAAGTAAGTTTTATATTTAATGCCGAGGTCATTAAATTTCTTTTCAATATGATCTGGCCATTTAATAATTGACTTATCTTCTGTGTCGTGGAATCTTTGACCCAAAGCAAAAAGAAAGTTGAAAATTTCACTTAGAGGAAATTGGAATAAGTAATTTTCCTTTTCATAATTAAAATCACTTCTTGGTCCTCCAATGTATTTATCAAATATCTCATTGCGTATATAATTTTCACCAATTTCAATTGTAAGTTTCTTTCGTCTTTCTCTGTCATTATTACTTTCTTTGTTACGCAAGCCCCAATCAGAATGGAAAAAATATCCACGATCACCAAATTCATCTACTGGGTAGAAAAACTGCTTTCCACTAGAATAAAATACTTTTTGGAATCTTGTTGTCAGCCCTGTTGCCGAGTCATAATATTCAGTAAAAAAATATCTTCGGCCGACCAAATCATTATTAGTATTTTCGGATTTTTCAGTTTTTTCTATGAATTCCTTTTCTAGTTCTTTCTCAGATTTTCCTGGTGAAGTTTTTTTATACAATTCAAACCAATTTGGCTCAATATAAATATCAAGCTTATAGGAAAATTTATTTTTTAAGATTTCGGGCGTATTGCTATTTACTAAATTTCGCTTTTTCGATTTCCTATAAAAATAAATCCCAAATATTATAGTCCCGATGAGTAACCAAGCTGGAATATACATAATTCTAATTAATTAACTCATCAATAGAAACATCCAGCACCTTTATGATCTTTCGCAAAATTTCAATAATTGATTTTTTATTTCCCGTGAATTCTATTCTTGTCATACATAAATTTTAACACAATAAAAGTTAAATATCCTTCTTGTGATTAAGTAATAGAGTCTGTACGATATTTTTTTGTAGATGCGGTCTTCTTTACTATTCTTACTCATTGAGATACACAATCACGCGACTCTCGTACACCATCATCTCTCATTGTAACGTGGAATTGCGCACCTTCCCTATCGCCATGGAACCAGTCGGTAAACTCTTTAGCCACTGCATCAACGGAAAGTACCAACCCAGAACCGTCAATATTATTCGCTGCAAATGTGGCGATATCTCCAGGTCCTTCAAGTCCTAGGCCTTGCAGATCAGCACTCACAAAATACACTTTCTCAAAATCATCTGACCTTACAGCTTGTGCACTTCGTAGAGTAATGTTGTCGTCCTTTAGACCACTTTTAATCCACGAAAGTGTTTCTGCTGGCACGCCCAAACATCGACTTGCAACTTGTTCTCTTTCGTTGCTTTCTTGTTGAGGGTCTGTGGCTTGGTTAGTGCTGCTTTCATTGCCTCCTCCTAATGTACTGATTAGGATAAAAAGTACGACAATACTGCCAACCCAGAACCACCACTTTTTATAAATTGATTTTTTATCTTGTTCTTCGTTCATAGTATTTTCTTTCTTAATTATTGTTATATGGATTTAATTATACCGATACTAATAGAATTTCCAATGTAACCCCAAAATAAGCAAAATTAAATTAAAGATTAATCTATAGTCAATATCATCATTTTTATGTAATATTGTATTTTTTTATCATTTGTTCCCAAAAAGTTAAAGATTTTTCAATTAAAAACAGTAGTTGTTATGTCGTTATGCCCAAAACGAATCTCTTCTTTTTTGTCTGGTTCAATGGGCCTATCTGGTAACAGTTTGAAATTAGTGTTTCCACCTTCTTGAGTATCTTTTTGCTTGTCTAACTTACTCATATAATTAAATTTCCATTTGTTTTAAGCTCTCTTTTCCCTTTTAACTCAGTGGGAATAGAAATTCTATCCGAAAATTCCGAAAAGTTTTTTTATCTTGCCGTCCGGTCCAAGATAATTGAAAATTGACTCTCCAAATTTCCGCTGGAAAGCGTCTTGAACTTTCTTCAATTTCTTTTTCATTACCTCGTCGGACTCATCTATAACTGCGCGGAATAGATTTTCACTTACACCTGAAGGCAAAACGCCGTTTTTCAAATTATCTTCCATTTGTTGCTTGGTCTTTTCCCAATCCTTAACATAGATGCTATGCGTTTTTGCAAATTGATAAGTAATACTGCAATTGTTAATCAAATCTTGAGCTTGTGCTATTTCGCTCGCTTCCACTCCCCTAATCCAATTTTCTAATTGCTCTTGTTCCTCTTTTGTAAGTTCTATTCTTACCATACATAAATTTTAACACAATAAAGGTTAAGATGCCCTTCTTGTGGTTAGGTAAGCCCCGATTAATCATCGAGGGCAAATTATTTATTAGCAAAATCAAAGATTT
>JBBDIH010000180.1:0-4042 GCA_040880505.1 Minisyncoccota bacterium | reverse complement strand
TCATTGTTCTTTTATTTGTTTCGCATTTAAATAACGGAGTAAAATAATTGTTCTAATGAGATTTGGTAAAAAACGGGACCATGATAGGTCGATAGGTTGATTGGTCTATAAGTCGATGGGTCGATAGGTTTGATTTTCGTATCAGTTGATGACCTTTCTTCGAGTTTGTGTGGGTTTATTGATGGTGGATCCGTAATGGTTTAATGGTTTAATCGGTTAATTGTTTAACTGTTTAGTTTTTAACCCCTTACTAATTAATCAAACCATCGAATATTCAGATCATCAATCTGGCTGGGTGAAATTTGTAATTTCTCCCTGATATCTACGAGAATGTTATTTGAAAATCCAATTGCAAAAAGGCCATTTGCAATGGCCATCCGTAAATGAAATTCAGGTGGAAAGGTCTATTTGCGTTTACCCTCTTATTTGAACTGCTCGAATTTCTCGAGAAGTTCAATTTGCTGGAAACACTGCACTATTTAAACTCAATATCCCAAATTCGTACTCCTTTTCTAAAAATGCACCAAGGTGGTTTTGAAATAATACCCCCTTGTTACTTGGCATTTATTGATAGAATTATTAACAATTATTGACAAACGCATGGTTTTTTTGCAGTCATTTGTCCATAAAAATTTGGTTCCCTTTGAGTGGGTTCTAGTGTCATGCCAACGATTGAATGACGGGAAGGGCGGTAGTGGATTTTGAGTTAGGTCAAGGCACAAAAAACGAGCATGGCCATAGCTATGTGAGGCTTTTTGTAACGCTGAGGTAGCTCAAAAGAGGCCCCGGATTACCCGTAAGTTTAGGCTTGACTTGACACTAGGTTATTACTTGCTAAGTATAGGCATGATTTAGGTCCATTCCCCGAGGTGCCTGGATCCAAAATCTTTGATTAAGTGCCATTAAATGGGATATACAGTTTCTAAATGTTAAAGGAACTCATTTTATTTTCAGATTTTAGAGGGGTTATTTTCTTTAATTATTCAGCAGACCAGGTTTCCATTTACCTTAATTATCAGATAAATCACTTAATTTTATTGGTTTAATTCGCATATTTTCAATCACCCAAAAAATCTTTTTTTTCAAATAAACAGCTGGCTAATGATAATTATTCATTTACCTTTTGCCTGTTAAATGACTTTCCCTTACTTTAAGGATAAAATGACAGAAAATTTAATATACCTGGACAATAATGCCACCACGCCTTTGGATCCCATTGTTTTGGAGGCAATGATGCCCTATATGACCTATAATTTTGCAAATGCATCGTCCACCCATCATTTTGGAATGACGGCAAATGAAGCAGTCAAAAAGGCTAGAAAACAGGCGGCTGACCTGATTGGGGCAGAACCTAATAATATCGTTTTTACTAGTGGCGCTACTGAGGCCATCAACCTGGCCATAAAAGGCGTAGCTGAAACTTATTTAAATAAAGGCAATCATATCGTAACTGTATCTACTGAACACAGTGCTGTTTTGGACAACTGCAAATACCTTGAAACAAAAGGTTTTGAAGTCTCTTATTTGCCAGTGCAATCAAATGGATTGGTAGATTTAGAAGTAGTGAAAAAAGCCATTAGGGAGGACACCATTTTGGTATCGGCTATGCATGTAAACAATGAAACAGGAGTAGTACAACCGATCAAAAAAATTGCAGACCTAGCTCATGAAAAAGGAGCTATTTTTATGTCCGATGGCACCCAATCCGTTGGTAAAATACCTGTAAATGTCGAAGATATGGGTATTGATCTATTGAGCCTTAGTGCCCATAAAATGTATGGACCTAAGGGAATTGGGGCACTTTATATTGGACAAAGACAAAAACGGATAAAGATATCTACACAGAACCATGGAGGAAGACATGAATACGGATTAAGAAGTGGTACACTTAATGTTCCGGGAATTATTGGATTGGGAATGGCCTGCAAACTCGCAGAAAAAGAGATGTATAGAAAACGAAATAAAAATCAAAAAAATGAGGGATGCTTTCGAAGCAAAACTCTTATCGTTCAACCGGGTAAAATTAAATTGCAATGTAGATACCCGGATCTTTAATACCACAAATTTCCGGGTAGATGGTTTAGATGCCAATATCCTTATAGGAATAGTTAAAGACGTTGCATTTTCCAATGGCTCAGCTTGTACCTCAGCCATTATCGAGCCCTCTCATGTCCTCACTGAAATGGGACTGACCGAGGAAGAAGCCTTTTCATCCATCAGGATTTCATTCGGTAAATTTAATTCATTTAATGAAATCGATCGTGTAGCCGAAAAACTTTCAACTTGGATAAATTAGAAAAATTGGGTAATTTGAACTACAAATAATTTATTACCCAAAAAACTGCTTTTTGAAATTATATTTTTGAAGCCGTTAATCCTAAAATAGAATGATTGTCATTCTTCTTTATATACACGCTAAAAATTTCCTCCCTTTTAAAAAATTTCACAAATATGCTTAGGGATGTAAAATGGTCAGAATCAAGATCTTACAGGTCCAAAACGGAGGACGAACCATTTCAATTTTATCTTGACGGATTAAGCAATAGTAATAGCCTGGACCTTCTTCTTGGGTATTTTAGTTCTGCTGCCATTAGTGTGCTTTCTTTAGGTTTTGCTACTTTTTTATACAATAAAGGGGTAGTAAGAATGGTGATCAATAACATACTTTCAGAACAAGACAAGAATACAATTTTAGAGGCAAGGGAAGGTGATTATCCTTATAATAAATTTGATCTATCAAATATACGAGAGATCAAGAATAATCTGAGTGACTACAATAGGCACTTTTTCGAATGCTTGGCCTGGTTAATTGCGAATGATAAAATCCAAATTAAAGTTATTAAGCCAAAAGTAGGGAATGGAATATCCCATTTTAAATCCGGAGTTTTTTCCGATGGGAAAGGAATTGTTGGCTTTACCGGATCATGTAATTTCACCGCCCATGGATTAGTTGAAAATTTAGAAAAAATTAGCACTTTTTTAAAATGGGAAAACAGCAGGTCGAGCATTGAAATTAATTCCATCAAAAAGGATTTTGAAAACTACTTTTTTGAAAGAGATGAAAACGTCGAATATTTGGATCCAAGTGAAATAAGGACTGTAATTAAGGAGCAGTTTGCAGGAAAAACAGAGTTGGAGTTATTGATCCAGGAAAAAGAATTATTGAAAAAAAAGGAACAAATAACGGATAATAGGTTCGTCAGAAAAACCATTGAAAAGTTGATTACCCAGATAGAATTAATCGCAAGAGGGCCAAGGTTCCCCTACCCAAGTGGCCCAAGAGAATATCAGGTCGAAGCATATAAAAACTGGGTTAAAAATAATTTCAAAGGAATATTTGCTATGGCCACAGGTACAGGTAAGACAATTACATCGCTCAACTGCTTGCTAAATGATTACCTTAAAACAAAAATTTATAGAGCTATAATAATTGTCCCAACCATTGCTTTAGTGGAACAATGGAAAAAGGAATGTGCCAAGTTTAACTTTAATAATATCATTGTAGTAAGTTCGAAAGAGAACTGGGATAAAAATCTTGCTTTTTTCAATACCGCTTCAAAACTCATTGATACCTCATACATTGTAATTGTTACTTATGCTTCCTTACCTAGACAAATGTTTCAAAGTTATTTCAAACAACTTCCTAAAGACACCATATTAATAGCTGATGAAACGCATAATTTGGCTTCAAAAGGACTCATAAGGTTACTTTCAAATGTCCATCTTGAAAAAAGAATTGGCTTATCAGCAACACCACAAAGGAAATTTGATGAAACAGGTAATCAAGCTATTCAAACCTTTTTTAATGACACACCACCTTACATAGTTTCTTATTCCATGGAAGAAGCTTTGAAAATTGGCTGGTTGTGTAAATACACCTATCATCCGCACCTAGTAAAACTTAAAGACCAGGAATTGGAGAAGTATAAGGATCTATCTCTCCAACTTTTAAGAATGGGTTTATTTGACAAGGACACGGGTTCATTCAGAAGTACACCTGAAATTGAGAAAAAACTACTTGAAAGAAAACGAATTATTCACA
>JBBDIH010000179.1:0-4046 GCA_040880505.1 Minisyncoccota bacterium | reverse complement strand
AATCTAGCCAAATTAGAACTAACCTCCGCTGGCATTATTATGTAATAACAAGGCAAAGCATATTTAGTGTGAGGTAAGCTAATCTCCTTAAATTCTAATCCTAAACTCTTTATTGTTTCCATAGCTTTCTCCACTCCTTTGGCAACCTCATCATCAAGATCATCAGAAAAATACTCTTTAGGAATACCAATTTTTAATTTTCTTACATCCCCCAAACTCCTTTTCCCAAAAGAGAAATCATAATCAATAGTAGTTGAGTCCTTTTCATCTTTCCCTTTTATCTTTTCAAATAAAATAGCTGAATCCTCCACTGTTTTAGTGATTGGTCCAACTTGATCTAGACTTGATGCCATAGCAATTAATCCATAACGAGAGACTGCTCCATAAGTTGGTTTAAGACCAACTACTCCACAGAAAGCAGCCGGCTGACGAATTGAACCACCAGTATCAGACCCTAACGCTGCTAAAGCTTGTCCGGCTGCAACTGCTGCAGCACTTCCTCCAGATGAGCCACCGGGAACTCTTTCTAAATCCAAAGGATTTCTGGTTGTTTGAAAACCAGAGTTCTCTGTTGAAGAACCCATTGCAAATTCATCCATATTAGTTTTACCTAAAAATATAAAACCACTCTCTTTTAATTTTGATATTACAGTTGCATCGTAAGATGCTGTGTAATTTTTTAATATTTTTGAACCTGCCGTAGTTTTAGTCCCTTTAATAAGAAGATTGTCCTTTATTGCAATCGGAGCACCGATAGTATTAGAAATATCTCCACCTTTCTCTATACTTACATCAACTTCGCTGGCCTTGTTATAAGCATCATCTTTTGAAAGAGATAGGAAAGATTTTACGTCTTTTTCTTTTTCATCAATCGTTTCAAAAAAATGTTTAGTTAGCTCACTAGAAGTAAATTCTTTATTGAGTAGCTTTTCCCTTAAATTTTTAATAGTTAAGTCTTTAAACATAATTAATCAGAAAATATTGGTGGTACTCGTAAAAATCCGTCCTTTTTTTCTGGAAATTGATCTACTGTTTCATTTTTAGATAATTCACCTTCTCTTAACTTATCTTCTCTGAATACATTTTTATTATCTGTTCCTCCTGTCATTGGATTAACTTCGCTAATATTTAGATTCTTTAATTCATCAAAGTAACTGATAATTTTTTTAAAATCATCAACTAATCCATCAACGTCTTCTTTCACATCTAATCTAGAAAGTTTTGCTAACTTATCGATTAATTCTTTATTAATTTTTATATTCTTTTCTGACATAATCGCTTTTTAACTATATCTCTTAACCTCTTACTAATTCAAGGAATTCCTTCTCATTGATAATCTTCACTTTGTTTTTCTTTGCTTCTTCCAATTTCGAACCTGGAGATTCTCCA
This sequence comes from Minisyncoccota bacterium, assembly GCA_040880505.1. Lineage (GTDB taxonomy): Bacteria > Patescibacteriota > Minisyncoccia > UBA6257 > GWB1-50-10 > JBBDIH01. Next base: position 2,657 of record JBBDIH010000179.1, on the reverse strand, counting down.
ACTACCAAATAATCTGTTTTTGAGCTAACGGTACTAGAAACTTTTCCACCTAATTGTCTTATTATCTTTTTAGCTTCATCTCTAGTCATATCAACCATAGATCCTGTTAAAACAAGGGACTTACCAACTAACTTGTTGCTCTTTTTATTTTTCTGTTTTGGTAAAACTATCCGAACGCCAACTTTGGATAGTCTCTCTACCAATTTTTTATTATATTTATCTCTTACCCAACCATAAACACTTTCAGCTATCTCTGGACCAATATCCCTTATGTTCTCCAACTCTTCCTTTTCAAATTGGGTTAAAGTTTCAAGGACGTCAGTAGGGGAAACGAGATTGCCGCGCCCCTTCGGGACTCGCAATGACGTAGTGATCTCATTGGCCAAAAGAATAGAGTTTTCTTCTCCAATGTGAATAATTCCAAGACTGTAAATAAACCTTGAAAGATCAATTTCTTTTTTTAATTTTAGTTCTTTCAGTATGTTTTGAGCTGATTTTTCACCAAAACCTTCCAACGCTTCAATATCACCCGCTTTAAGCTCAAAAAGATCAGAAAAATCAGCTATTAATCCTTCGTCTAAAAACTTATCTATTATTCTAGGTCCAACACCATCCATATTAAAAGCTAATCTAGAAACAAAATGATAGAGCTGTTCCTTATTTCTAGCTCCGCATCTAGGGTTTGAACACTTAAGCACTACTCCATCTTTTTTAATTTCAGAGCCATCAATAGGACACTTTTTAGGCATCTTAAACTTTTTTTCTACTCCAGTTCTTAAACCCGACAAAACCTCAGTTACCTGTGGAATTACATCTCCAGCACGAGACACCACTACTGTATCTCCAATCCTTACTCCCAATCTTTCTATTTGATCTTCGTTGTGTAGAGATGCGTGAGCAATAGTAATTCCGCCAACCTCTACTGGTTCTAAAACAGCAACGGGGGTTAGAGCTCCAGTCCTACCTACTTGGATTTTTATATCTTTTATTTTTGTTGTTGCCTCTTTAGCTGGAAATTTATAAGCTATTGTCCCTCTAGGAGCCTTACCTACAACGCCGGCCTCTTTATGAATTTTATTGTTATTAACCTGAACAACCACGCCATCTATTTCATAATCCAGCTCATCTCTTTTGTCTTTCCATTTATCCCTAAATTTAAAAACGTCTTCCAGTCTTTTTAATTCTTCGCTGTGAGAATCTTCCCTGAATCCTATCTTTTTCAATACTTCATGTTCTTCTCTGTGGGTTCCCAAATCTAGTCCAAGAGCAATATCATAAGCAAAAAAGTCTAAACTCCTCTCTTCAACTACTCTGGGGTCTAATTGTCTAATGGTACCCGCTGCTAAGTTTCTCGGATTAGCATAAACAGCTTCTTTATTTTTTTCTCTAAACTTATTTATTTTCTTAAAATTGTTCTTGGTTATTAAAACCTCACCCCTGATAACTAACTTCTTTGAAAAACTAAAATTCAATTTATCAAGGTTTAATTTTAAAGGAATTGTCTCTATTGTCTTCAAATTTTGAGTTACATCTTCACCAATCTTTCCATCGCCCCTAGTAGAGCCCTGAACAAGCACACCGTTTTCATAAACAAGCTCAACTGCTAAGCCATCAAACTTTAATTCGCAGTAAAATCCATCAGTTGATCTTTTATTAACTTTATAACCCAGGTGATTTTCTAACCTTTTTAGCCAATTTTTGATATCTTCTTCATTAAAAGCGTCATTAAAGGAAAGCATTGGTACTAGATGCTTCACCTTTTTAAATTTATCTAAAGGCTTACCCCCTATTCTTTGCGTTGGGGAATCTTGAGTAATTAATTCTGGATACTCTTGTTCTAAGTCAAAAAGTTCCTTTTTCAAGGAATCAAGAACAGCAGGAGATAAACTTTCTTTGTTTAAAACATGGTAGTTATACCTATGTTTCCTTACTTCTTTTTTAAGCTTTTCTATTTTCTTCTTAGCCTCTTTTATATTCATTGTAATTATTCATCTTCTTGAATAAATTGAGCTTGCAGTATTCTAGTAGCTCCCGCCTTTGAGGCTCTGGAAGTAATGGTCACAACTCCCTCTACCTTATCCCATACACAGTTAGTCTCTAAGGATATAGAGCTATCCTCAAAATCAACCTCTGGTAAATTATCTGCTGGACAAAAACTATCAACAACTCTCTCAGGTACAGTACAGTTGCCTTTATCCTCAGATTTATCAAAGAAGCACCATGTTACCGCCTCAATTCCAGAGTCAGCAGCAAAAAGAGCGATAGCAGAATCTCCTGCATTATTAACTTGCTTGATTTGAAATATTAACAAAGCACTTCCAATTGCAGTAGAGGCAATCATTATTCCTCCTAAAATAAGAATACTTATCAACATTACTTGTCCTTTATTGTTTTTATTGTTCATATTTATAGGTTTAACTTTCACTAGGTAATGGTCTGGCACTTATTGTTGTTTGAAGATTGGCGGTATAGTCTATTGATGGATCAATAGATCCAGATTTTATGGCAACCGTAATTCTCCAAGGATGATCTGTTAGTAGCTGAGTTTCTAAAAAGCACAAACTCTCCACAGCGACTTGAGAAGAGTTAAGAGGTACAGCACTTCCTCCACCTTCCCTACGTTCTATATTGTTAGTGCTTCTATTTAAACTATACCG
>JBBDIH010000178.1:0-4047 GCA_040880505.1 Minisyncoccota bacterium | reverse complement strand
CATTGGCTATCTTTAGCCCATCAATCTGTCCGGTTAACTCTTTGGCACTGGAGAGGGCCATTTTTACCGCATTTTCTTGCAGCTCATCCTTCTTAGTCTGATTCCTGAGTGATTTAGTGCTGAATTCAAACGCTGTTGAATAATCATTTTCCCGGTAGGCAATCATAGCAAAGGCAAACAGAGTATTTGGGTATTCAGGGTTTGCTTTCAGCGCCTTGTTCAAATACTCCAGTGCTTCCTCTTTACGCCCTGCTTCAAAGAGCTGAACACCGATGTTATTGAGCGCATGATAATCGTCAGGTTTAACCTCTAACACTTTATCAAAATACTTCAGAGCGGTTTCCATGTCCTTTTTGAACCGGGCATAGATGTTTCCAATCATCAGCAGCGCCCACTCGTTTTTGGGATTCCACTTCAGGGCATCAATCAAAGAGTTGATGGCTTCTTCCTGATCTCCCATCTCGGAATACGCTTGTCCACGTACCCGATGGTATTCACTGATATTTGGAGCGTTTTCGATCAGCTCGTCAGCCAGTTCAATAGCTTTATCCAGCTTTCCGGATTCGGCAAACTTGACCAGCTTGTCAAATTTCTCTTTATCCGCATTGATGCGATCCACATCTATCGAGACTTCAATGGTTGAATCCTTGTGTTCCACTTCCGGCTCATAAGGCCCAAAGGTATAATACCGCTTCAGAATAGAGGTCATCTTTTCGAGATCATTTTCCGCTTCAGGGAATAGCTCAAATAAAAAGTCGTCAACAATATGGGTGATTACCATTCAGCAAATATAGATTCAGGATTAACAGCTCGTTAATAACCTATGTAAGATAATGGTTATTCGGAAGGAAATTTATTGCATTATTGCCGGAGTATCCAACAATATAAAATGTACATAATATTGAAAATCATGCGGTTACTTGGTTTTTTGGGGCATTTGGAATATAATAAGGACTGATTTTAGGATTGGTAAATCCGCTCAATACTATTTATTGGGCTAAACAAATTCAAAGCTATACAATGAGTAAAAAAATATATGCCCATATAGGCCTAAATATTGCGAGAATAATTCTGGCTCTAATATTTAACCTTTCTTGGCTGCTTATTGTAAGTGTAATATTATGGATAGCTTTCTCTTTAAAAGTTGCAATAATTTATACCATAATTGTTGTTGTTTTAAGACCAATGTTCTCCAATTTCATTAAACCAAGAAAAAAATTAATGAAGGAAAGGAATGAGAGAATTGGTCATAATTTCACTCTTTATGCAACAGATCCAAAAATCGAGGTTGAGGAGTGCATTTCTACGGTTTCCTTCTATTTGGCAGAACAAATGAATTATTCAGTTGAACTCTTTCTCAGAAAAAAAGACTTGAATTACCTTGCAACTATAATTTCATCATTCATGGTAATAGCATACTATCAACATGTTAGAGATATTTTGAAATCTGATGAAGAAGCATTATCCAAATTGAAACAAATTAATGATGGCGTTCATGCTGATATTCAAATACATAATCGAGCAATCACTGAACAGTATAAATCTTTTCTAAAATCTGAATCTGAAGAAATATTAGAAAATCTTTCAAAAGTTAAGGATCACGACAAAACAAATTTAGCTGACCAAACAGCAAAAATTATTATCTCATTTCTTGATGAGAAAGCATTGGTTGAAATGAACCAACAAATCCAAGATCACTTTAAGAGTTTTTTAACGACAATCTATGATAACTTTTCTGAAGCACTTAAAAGGAGAAGTCAGATTTCAAGTTTTTTATGAATCAAATAATGAATTAAAACCTTCATGACTACTCATAGAGCAACTTGGTACAAATTAATTTGTTATTGGTGCCAAAAACGTAACCCAAAAGGTTATGGGCTTACAATTCCTTTTATAATTGGGGTTGAGGAAAAGATGACTATATCCCAATTATTAACAGCAGTAAAAAATTCAGATTACGATTACAAAGTTATTTTGCGATGGTGTAATGACTTGAATGAATATGTTCTATCTATTCCAGACGAATACACTAATCCTTTTGTCGACCGAATGAATGGAGACAAGTCGTTGCTTTATGCTGAGGAAGAACTTTCCTCATTATCTTTCAATGAAGTCGTCAGATTTATTGAAAATAAATATTCCGATATAATAGAAAGAGAAAATTATTCAAAAAATATGTCGACGAGAGATTGGGAGCCCTTCACAAAGAAAGATAAAATATTAATACAAAAAGCTTTAGATAGTTAAATGTTGATCGACAAACTAAATAAAAAAGGAAATGGAACATTATATTTGATGTACCATAATGATTACCAAGATAGAAATGATATCGGTACAAATTTAAGTTATTTGACAGATCCAACAATCATTTCATTTACTCCGGGGAATGTTCGAATTTACAAAAATGAGAAAATGATGAACCTTCTTGACGAGATTGTGAAATCTGAAGGTTTAAAAGGCTTTCTTAATTATTTCAATTACCATAAAGCTTTTCACAATCCCTCATTGCATTTTAAAATTGTTAGTAGATCTAATGACAACACATTAGTAAAATGTACATATAAAGATACCCACAAAGCCATATTAAGAATAAATGAAGAAAGTGTTCTTTTAGAATTTCAAAATATCAGAATAAATAGTACAAACTTTGTGCTATATCACGGAACTACAGATTCTTTAAATAGTCCCTTTTAGTTTCCTGTTCACCAACAATTGGTATCAAAATGAATATTCAAGACTTCATAGCAAATTTTCATAATCATCCTGTGCTTTTCATAGGTACTGGGATGAGTTTGAGATATTTGAATAATTCTTACACCTGGGATGATTTACTAAATAAAGTATCAAGTGATTTCATTGGTAATAATGAGTACTACTTAGATGTTAAATCAAAGTGTGAAAATGGAGGAAGCTATGATTATCCAAAAATCGCAAGCATAATTGAGAAGGACTTTAATGACCATTTACTTAAGAATAGGAATGGAACTTTTAAGCACATTAATGACACTTTTTATGAAAACATGGAAGCTGGTAGAAACTTAAGTCGCTTCAAAATATATCTATCTGAAATACTTGGTGAGATTGAAATAAATGATGAAAAAAGAGATGAAATAAAAGAGCTTCGAAAGATTCGAAAGAACATTGCCTCGATTATTACTACTAATTATGATTATTTCATTGAAAAAGTATTCCAGTTCAATCCATTGATAGGGAATGATATACTTTTAAGTAATCCATATGGAGCTGTCTATAAAATTCATGGTTGTGTATCAGATCCCTCAAAAATAATAATCACTGAAGAAGATTATGCGTTTTTCAAACAAAAATATGAATTAATAAGAGCTCAGCTTCTTTCAATTTTTATTCATAATCCAATAATATTTATTGGCTATGCTATCGGAGACGATAATATTAAATCGTTGCTAAAAACTATTTTCTCTTACGTTCAACCTAATTCTGAACAATCAAGAAAGATCAGAGAGAATTTTTTATTAGTGGAATATGAAAAAGGGTCAACTTCTAAAACTATAACAGAACATGATATTGATTTAGAAGGCTTTTCAACGATTAGAATAAATAAGATAAAAACTGATGATTATGTTTCAATATATAAACCTTTGTCAGATTTAACCCTCCCTGTTTCTGCAATGGATATTCGAAAAGTTCAAAATGTGGTAAAAGAAATTTATTCTGGAGGCGATATCAAAGTTAGCATCACGGAGGATCTTGATGCTTTAGACAATAGTGATAAAATCATTGCAATTGGTTCTCATAATACGATTAGCTATCAATATCAGTCAGTATCTGAAATCATTTCAAACTACTTTACAATTATTGATGAATCTAACGAACAGCTTTTAGAGTTGGTCAACAAGCATACAATTCAAACTTCACAATATTTTCCGATTTTTGCCTTCAGTGAAATTAACACAGACATTGAAGAAACTGAAAGGTTGAAAAATCAACAAGAAGAAAAGATAAACGCAGCATTAGAACGTGTCCACGATTCATGTAAATCAGATAATTCAAGCATTGACGAAATTCTTG
>JBBDIH010000177.1:0-4061 GCA_040880505.1 Minisyncoccota bacterium | reverse complement strand
AAGATCGTTGTGATTTTGACAACTGGTTCCTGATGCTTCAACGCACCCGAAAACTAATTGAAGAACGACTTGGGGTAAAAGAACACGGCATGAAAGGAGATGAATTTTTAAGAACCGTGATTAAAGACTACAATGCCATTCACGGGAAGTGAATTCCCTGCAAATTTATTTGACCATATTATGCAGATTTTCGCGAAGGCCCCAAAGGGATTCCTTCGGAAGATGACTTTCTCAGAAATATTATGCAGCTTGTTATTGCGGATTGTCAAATCTGCTCAATACTATATTTTATTTTAATAACGCTGAGAATACCATTCCTTACAAAAAAAGTTCAATAAACTTTTTTATTAGCCGATTTATATGAACGAGTTTATTGAACTTTTTGGAGGGGGATGTTCAGGTAACTATAAAGTTTTCATGAAATTGAGGATTGAATGATATACATTTACGGGTGATGAAATGTTCATCATTAATATGTTATACACATTTTAAAACAATGCAATCGTACATAGACTCAACAAAATTATTAGAATTACTTTTTGAAGAACTTAAAATTGCAAATAAACGTGTTGAATCTTCAAATGAAAAAATCGATCGTAGATTCTACTTCAGAATAGCTTTTTCAACTATTGAAGCTTCATTGTCATTAATTAGAAAACTTCTTCTTGAATTTCATTCAAATAATGAAATAAAGTTAAAGCCAGCACAATTGGTCTTATTGAACGAAAAGATTTTTGATGTTAAGGATAATGGAGAAATTTATGAAAAGCCGTTTTTTATAAGTTTTAAAAGGAATATAAAATTCACATTTAGATTATGTACAGATGTCCTAAATCTGAATTTTAAAGTGGATTACAAAGAGCCTGGTTGGCAAGATTTAGTAAAATCAAATTCTTTAAGGAATGATATTACTCATCCGAGAAAAATAGATGATTTAGAAATTTCAGAAACTCAAACTAGTACGTTGACAAATGGTATAATGTGGTATATGAATAACCACCAAAATCTATTCGATGAAATTCAAAAAAAAATGAATCAGCAGACCATTGAAATAAAGAATGAAATTGAAAAATTAAAATAACCATGGGAATTTTTAACTTCTTTGAAAGAACTAAACAAAAAATCAGATCAAAAAAATTATCTGTTGTTTCAAAAAAAATTGGCAATAACTTTATTCTTCTACAGCTAAAAAAAATTAGTTTAGCTGAATGTATTTCTACCACAGGTTATTTCACTCAAGAAGCGATAACAATTCTGACTAATCTAGATGCAAATTACGACCAATCTGCTGCAATTTGTATTAATTATTATCTATATATATTCAAGGAAAAAATGGTGGGTGATGAAAATTATGTTAACATTGACAATAATTTTAGAAACATAACTATATGGGTGGTTGATCATGTTCTAGAGAATAATAAAAGCCTAAAAAAAGACGAAAAAATAGGATTTGAAAAACAAGTAAGTCAGTTATTTAGAAATTTTCGAAAGAAAATAATACAAGAGAACATTTCACCTTTAGATTTAGCTACTAAACAGATTTTTAAAAACCTTCAGTTAGTTTATGGACACGATATATCAGGAGCAGAACAAACTATTCGCAATACTCTTCAGTCAATAACTGTAAAATTTGAAGATTCTTTAAACAATTGGGACAGTTCTGAAATAGATAAATTGATTTACGAGAAAAAATTTAGAAACATAGATGATATTGGAATGCAATGGTTTTAGAATGTGTATTATGCGTTTTTAAATCGGACGGGTTCGACGAACTTGTTTGTGTGGAATTAATTTCGCTACTTCTGCCAAATCAAAATTCCGACCCGTTTAAACGCTGTGTCGTTATATTACTGTAAAAAAATAAATACGATACTATGATTAATTCTGTAATTGAGCCAGCAGTTGCCATGAATTTTTTTGCAGGCATAAAAACAGACACACCATTATTTAAAAGAGAGATATTGAACATCTTAGTATCGAACTATGAAATACATTCACTTTTTGGGGAGCTGAATGACACAACCGATTATCTTCCAGCGAGATTGATCAATATAGATTTTCTATCACTCATACAATCACAAGACTATATTGTTATACCTGGAGACATTAATACTTCAAGAGTAAATTTACTAAAGTACAGCTTTGATAATGATTTGTACTTTATACCATTTCTAAATGAATATAACATCGAAGACTACCTTGAAGATGTTTTAGATCATCATCCTGAATGTTTGAATCACGCGAAAAAATCATTACTAATAAATAATCTGGTAGATTTTTTCTGCTTCTTTGAACTTCCCGAAATAGATAAATCACTTTCAGATGATTTATTATCTGACTTAGGAAACTTCAAGGATGGCGATTTTTATCCAGGTTTTGCAAAAGGCCTGCTGAATATCGCAGATTCTTTAGATGGGTATTATAATTTAAATGATGAAAACATTCGGTTTTTAAGGAAAGAGTTATCAAATCTTGAAACGAGAATAATCGAAATTACTAAACAAGAGGACCTGCTTAAATTTGACGTTGATAGTTTACTTAGTGACAGTATCTCAATATTTACTTCGGGATTATTACCCGGACTACCTATAAGTACTTTAAAGGAACTGTTCGAAAAGATGTCTAAAGTTCGTGAATTTAAAGAAAATCCAAAGCTTCAATTCAGTCTCGCATTATCCATTTTAAAAAAATCAGTTTCTAGGAATCTTGAAGAATCAGAAATTTCTGGCTGTCAAATTTGTAAACTTTCAGTTGCGGAAATTGAACAATTGGATGAAAAGGAATGTCATGAAGTATTACATAATGCCTCAGGTGACAAATGCATTAATCATACCGTTGCTTATTTAGATGGTAGAAAAAAACATCGTCTCATAGGCAAAAAACTATTGAAATATATGAAAGGGGCGCAAACTAGATAATTTTATCAATGGGAGAATTAGAAAAATATTTATCACTTTTTGATTTAGATCATAATTTTAATGAGAATGATTTAAAAAGCGCCTATCGAACACTTAGTAAAGTTTGGCATCCAGATCGCTTTGAAAGCAATAGGAAATTGCGAGACAAAGCAGAAGAAAAGTTTAAAGAGATCAATAACGGCTATCAATTCTTAAAAGAGCATTTAGAAACTAAAAACTCTTACGAATCAAGTCAGGGTAATTCCTATACCGATAATAAGAACCCAAAAACTTCACAATCTCGGCAAAACCATAAAAAGCAGAGATCCAGTCATGAAAATGAAAAGAATGAATATTCTTATCAAAAGACTAATACTTCAACAAGTGCTTCAACTAAGAAAAAGTTCAATTGGACACCGATCTTCGTATTTCTGGGATTAGCAATCTTTTTTGTAGTTATAAATAACATAGATACTAACACTAATTTTAATTCTGATACTGTTCAAACTGATAATCAAGAGTATAATAATGGACAACAGTCAGTGCTCTCTAATAATAATTCAAATTCTAATTCACCATCTACTAATTCAAAAACAAAGACCTATGCGGGACAAGAATACTATGAAACTGCCCTTAATCTAGAAGAAAACCAAGAATTTCAAAATGCACTCAATTACTTGAATAGAGCTATTGAATTAAGCCCAGACTTTGCTAAAGCATATGAAGCCCGTGGTGAAGTAAAATATGTTCTTCTAGACTGGCAAGAGGCATTAAGGGATCACCAAAAAGCAATAGATTTAGATCCCTATTTTAAAGAAGCATATGTCAGTAGTGCTTTCATGAAGATGGAACTTGGTTATAGTGTTGAAAACATATGCAAAGACATAAATAAAGCTAAAGAATTAGGCTCGAATGCTCCTTTAGTATATTGGGAAAGATGCGAATAATGAGTTCTGGATAGCTTATACTAATTCAAAAAATTGTATAACAAAGCGCTTTAACGGTGGACGCAGCTGCGTCTTTGTTTAAAATTCCTTGCCAATGGATTGTTAAAATGAGTAGCTTTTTAAGAAACCACAATCCCTGCGCCGGTTAAGCGCCAAACCGTTATTCTGTCGGCTCCCCCAAAAACTGGACCGGTTAAAAGTAGAATGTTTGGGTTAA
>JBBDIH010000176.1:0-4072 GCA_040880505.1 Minisyncoccota bacterium | reverse complement strand
TAATATAATACTAAAATCAAATGAAAAAGTCACTCGCACTTAGCATTGCTATAATAGTAATTGTTGAATTCTCCTTATCAGCCCAAGACACACTATTTAATAAAAAATCGCTTAATTTTCCAACAAAAAAATATGGAATAAGTATAGGTAACTCTTATGAGTTTACAGGAATACGAATAAATTTTGCTGATGAAAATGTAAAAAGAATTAATGGATTGAATGTTACTTTCTGGTATAAACTGTATGAAAATAAATATGCCGTTGTAAATGGTATCAGTGTAGGAGTAATGCCCATAGCAGGAAAAATGGGGCCTGTTAATCTTGGCGTTCTTGGAACAGGGACAGCAAATAACAATTTGTATGGACTTACATTGGGAGGAGTATTTGTTGGTTCAAGTGGTAGTATTAATGGGTTCACGATTAGTGGATTGGTGACAATGGCCGATGGGGAAAATTCGGCAATCTCAGGTATTGCCATATCAGGAATAGGAATAGGTGCTTCTAAGGCGATCAATGGATTCGCACTTGGTGGATTAGCAGTTGGCACGAATGGAGAAATAAATGGAATTGCTTCCAGTTTAGCATATATTTCTGCCGAAAAAAAAATTCAAGGTTTAGCTATTACACCAGGTTATTTGAAATCCGGAATATTTAATGGAGTCGCCCTTGCAGGTTTTACTGATACAAATCAAATGAATGGTCTATCCATTGCGATTTTTAATAGAACTGAAGATTTGCATGGTGTTCAATTAGGTCTTATAAATTGCGCGAAAAATAATCGAAGATGGTCAAGAGTATTACCCTTAATTAATTTTCATTTTTAATTTTAAAATGATAAATGTAAATTAATAAGGTAATAGGGTAATCGTTGAAAATTTTTCATTCTAACTGCAAAACTTAATAAAATGAAACCTAATTTAATAATTAATATCATTCGCTGGTCGGCTCGAATTATTGGAACTTTAATTGTGGCATTTACATTGTTAATAGTCATTGGAGAAACACTTGAGAGTTGCAAAGGTGGTAATGCAACTTCAGAAACATTTAACGCCTTAATGATAATAACATTTTCATTCTGGGGTGCTGGTCTTGCAAGCCTCATTCTTGCTTTATGGAATGAAGGTTTAGGAGGGTTTGTTTCATTATTATGTTTTATGATTTTTATTTTACTTATAGGAGTTAATCCAAAACCTGATGTATACTTTAGTATTGTACTTTTTATTTACCTGCTTCCTTCAGTACTATATTTATTTTATTGGTGGTTAAAAAGGGAATTTTTTGAAAAAAATCACAGATGCAAATCTAAAGGAGTAGACGGCCGGTGAGCTAACAAGCCCACCGAAGCGCCTCTCATAAAAAGGTGCGTAAGATATACGTATATAACGTTAAACAACTTAAAGAACACTGAACATAATGGATTAAACCTCAAACAAAAAAAGGATACAATCCATACCGGACTACAACCTGTATCTTTCGCCTCGTTTCGCAAAATCTTCAAACCATATTAAAACTGGGCATTATAAAAGAAGTTAGAAAATTATCTAACCTCTTGATATTCAGTGTCGGGGTAGCAGGATTATTCGCTCGTTCCTCGCTCATGAGCTCGTCGTACCTCCTCGGTTCGAACCTGCGACCCCCTGCTCCCAAAGCAGGTGTGTTAATATTCTAAACTGATTTCTCTCAAATGTAAGTGTTAAATTTTTCCACATGATCATTGGTTTGCTTAGGGTTGCTAATCTTCGAAAATATCCTGATCTTTTTAGGAAGACGAATGGCTTAACAACAAGATTCAGGCAGGAGGAAATAACTTTTTTACGGCTGACTAATGCATATCGCGTCGCTGTCAACCAAGAAAAAATAAGTGCTTCATTTATATAGGGTCTGCTGAAAAAGTCTGTAGTGCATCAGCTACAATAATCCAATTCAGAATTACTTTGATGCCAAAAGAAGTAAATAATGTCTACCTTTGCACTCTTTTTCATATTCAATAAGTTGAGTGCATGATTTCAGTAGATAATTTAAGAATACAGTTCGGTAAAAGAATTTTGTTTCAGGAAGTAAATATGAAATTTACTGAGGGGAATTGTTATGGAGTGATAGGTGCAAACGGGGCAGGGAAATCCACTTTTCTAAAAGCTATTTCCGGAGAAATTGATGCCTCTGCCGGCCATATTACACAAGGGTCCGGAGAACGTATGTCGGTATTGAGTCAGGATCACTTTGCCTTTGATGATTATAGCGTTCTTCATGCTGTGCTAAAGGGTCATCCACATCTTTGGGACCTGATGCAGGAAAAGGATGCCGTTTATGCGAAACCTGATTTTTCTGAAGCGGACGGTAATAAAGCCGCTGTGCTTGAAGAAAAATTTGCCGATATGAATGGATGGAATGCTGAAAGTGATGCAGCCATTCTCCTGAGCAACCTGGGCATAGAGGAAAAGTTCCACGGAACCATGATGAAAGACATGACTGGACAGCAAAAAGTCAGAGTTCTATTGGCACAGGCACTTTTTGGGAATCCGGATAATCTCTTACTTGATGAGCCAACCAATGATCTTGACCTTGCTACAGTACGATGGTTGGAAAAGTACCTTGCAAATTATGAAAAGACGGTACTGGTTGTTTCTCACGACAGGCATTTCCTGGATGCTATCAGCACCCACACGGTAGACATAGATTTTGGAAAAGTTCAGCTTTTTGGGGGGAATTACAGTTTCTGGTATTATAGTAGTAGGTTGGCATTGAGGCAGCAGCAAAATCAAAATAAAAAGGCCGAGGAGAAGAAAAAGGAGTTGGAGGAATTCATCCGCAGATTCAGTGCGAATGTGGCAAAATCCAGGCAGACAACCAGTAGGAAAAAGATGATCGAGAAGCTGAACATTGAAGACATTCAACCCTCCACCAGAAAATACCCGGGTATTATTTTTACCCCCGATCGTCAAGCAGGAGATCAGATACTGGAAGTCACCGGACTCACTGGCAGTATTGATGGCGAGGTAGTATTCAAGAATGTAAGCTTTCAAGTGGCAAAAGATGACAAAATTATTTTCTTGTCGAATGATCCCAGAGCGATGACCCTCTTTTTTGAAATTCTCAATGGCCATAAGAAACCTGATGCTGGAACATTCAAGTGGGGCCAAACCATTACAACAGCATATTTACCCATCGACAACGCCAGGTTTTTTAAAAGTAAATTGAGCCTCTTCGATTGGCTGTGTCAGTTTACGAACGATACAACCGAAGCATATATTCGAGGTTATTTAGGAAAAATGCTGTTTTCAGGAGATGAAATTCGCAAAAAAGTTAGTGTTTTATCAGGAGGAGAAAAGATGAGATGCATGATTGCAAAAATGATGCTTACAAATGCAAATGCACTGATCCTGGATACACCCACAAACCACCTTGACCTGGAATCAATTCAAGCCTTCAATAACAACCTGCTTAAGTTCCCCGGCAACATCTTTATGTCTTCCCATGACCATGAATTCATCGATTCAATTTGCAATAGAATCATTGAATTCACACCGACTGGCATGGTCGATAAACTCATGAAATACGCTGATTATATTGCTGATAATGAGTAGGAGTAGGCGTCTTATTTTGACCCTATCAATCAGAATTCCTATCGTAAAATGTGGTTGAACATATTTCTTTTCACTTGAAATTGATTAATCGACTTACAATAAAAATGCGATATCGAATGAATTTTGAAGTGGTCAATGCCGCTGGTTTTTCTGATTTTAACCATTTAAAAGAATGATTTGAGCAAAAAACTCATTTGCTCAGTTTTGATATGCCCTTACATACCGTTTGTTTTGATTCAAAAATATGCATACCTTTCATACAAATAAGATAATCTATCTATAGATTAAAAGGGAGCTATAATCGCTCAATTTGGGTTTGATTAAAAATCAATTGATAAAAATTCCCAAAAATCATGAAAAAGATTATTTTTTTAGCAATTGTAATATGTTTCGCTGCAACGATTGATTCTGATGCACAGTATAGTATCAATAAAAAGAAATACGACTACAGGTCGTATACAAAAGAAGCAGGCGATCCATATAATCCG
>JBBDIH010000175.1:0-4072 GCA_040880505.1 Minisyncoccota bacterium | reverse complement strand
GCTCGCTATTCACCAAGTTTGATATTTTGAAAGACAACATCTACGGCGTGGATCTGGACACGCAAGCCGTAGAAATAGCCCAGCTCAACCTCTTGCTCAAAGTCCTCTCACAAAGAACAAAACTGCCAACACTTCAGCACAATTTGCGCGTGGGTAATTCACTTATTTCCGAAGGCGAACCAGAACATAAACCGTTTAATTTCGAAACCGAGTTCAAGGGGATTTCCGAGCAAGGCGGTTTTGATATAGTTATCGGCAATCCACCGTATATAAAGGAGTACACCAACCGCTCTGCTTTTGATGGATTGCACAATAGTCCCTACTACCAAGGAAAAATGGACATCTGGACCCTCTTTGCCTGCCAAGCAATTGATTTACTTAAAGACGGTGGCTACTTCAGTTTCATTGCGCCAAATAACTGGCTCACAAACGCCGGAGCAAGTATTTTTCGAGACAAGATTTTATCGGAGGGACAAATCGTTAAGTTTGTTGATTTTGGCGACTTCAAGGTTTTCAAAGACGCCGGAATCCAAACAATGGTTTTCGTTTTCAAAAAAGGAAAACCGAAACGAAGCTATAAAACGCATTACGCCAAAATCAACGATAAGAATATCGGCGAAGAAGCAGTGCAAACTCTATTAAATACCAACCTAAAAGCCGGAGATGGCGGAATAGCTAAATTTGAGGCAACAATAAATCCGCAAAAGTTGATTGGGAAAAACATAGTATTTTCTAATCAAGCAAATGACGATGTGTTGAATAAAATCGAATCAAAGAAGAACTTTGAATTGACAGCAAAGGAAGTGGCGCAAGGAATTGTCGCCGCACCGGATAAATACTTTGTAGTCAAAGATTTGTCTCCTTTTACAAATGAGGAGAGAGAATTCATAAAACGATTTTACACATCAACAGCAAAGTATGCTTTTGCGAAAACTGATTTGTATATTTTCTATCTCTGCGACAAAAATTTCGGAAACAACAATATTAACAATTATCCGAATATAAAGAATCACTTTGAACCAAATAAGAGTTTGCTGAAAGACGCAAAAAAGAGGTATGGAACTCCCGATAAACCATACTTTTACCTTCATCGAGAAAGAGAAGAGAAATTTTTCAAAGAAGGTCCCAAGGTTGTTGGGCAGACCAGAACTGCACACCCAAGTTTTCTCTACACGGAGGCTGATTATTACGGCTCGCGTGCGATGAACTTCATTAAAACAGACAGGATAAATCTCAAATACCTAACCGGACTTTTGAACTCTCGCCTCGTTTACTTCTGGCTCAAAAATAAAGGAAAGCAACTTGGTGATCTGTTACAGATAGATAAGGGACCGTTGCTCAATATCCCGATTTTGAAACCGAGCGAAGCTGAGCAGAAAAAGGTTGCAGGATTGGTGGACAGAGCAACAAAACTCTACAGCGACTATCGCGTCACTTCCGCTAACACCGATAAATGGCATTCGCTAAAGATCGAGATCGAGAAATTAGAGCGAGAAATAGACCAAGAACTTTATAAAATCTATGGACTTACCAATGAAGAAATAAATGTTATTGAATCAGCGACATGAGTACCATTTCTTTCAAAATTTCAATACCAGCAGAAGACGGATTTTTTGGTAGGGAATGCAATAGTCCTGAATGTAAAAGGTATTTCAAAATACATACGGATTCTTTTAAAGATAAAATGCATTGCCCATATTGTGGGTTACTGTTTGATAAAAACGAATTGTGGACACAAGACCAACTGCAATATGCGAAAGATAATGCAGTTGAAGAAGGAATGTCTTATGTTACTAGTGAGTTTGATAAAATGCTCCGTGGAGTATTCGGCAGCCAAACAAGATCCAGTAGAAACAAGTTCGTTTCGGTTTCCTATAAACCCGGCGCTCCTTACAGAAAGAAACTTATTTCACCACCCAAAGAAAAACAGATCGATTCAGAAATTGAATGTTCTCAATGTAATGCTAAGTTCCAAGTGTACGGAATTTTTGGCTACTGCCCTTCATGTAAATATGACAACATTCTAATTTACGATACGAATGTGTCTATCATTTTACAGGAGATTGAAAATGCCAGTGATAGAAATAGAGCCTTGAGACACGCATACGATGACCTGGTCTCTACTTTTGAGGATTTTTGTAAAAAGCGAAATGGCACAAACACTAAATATAACTTTCAAAACCTTGATAGCTCGAATAAATTTTTTCAAGATATCCACGGCACCAGTCTATTTGATGATCTAAGCGAAGATGAGGCATTGACGGTCAAAAAGGTATTTCAAAAAAGACACATTTACCAACACAACAAAGGGAGGGTTGACCAAAAATACATAGGCAATATCCCTGAAGATTCTATGTTGTTAGGTAAATCAGCGCCGTTGGACCTTGATGAATTTAAGGACGCAACAAAAGCAATCAGAAAAATTTTACTGAAAGCTGTTGAAAAATAACTATGGAGCAGTATCTTATTTTGTTTACCACACGAGAACAAGCGATTGCCATTTGGATCGCTGTTTTTATAATTTGGGCAGTATTTCAAAAGAATATACGCACATCAATCCTGGGCCTTTTCGGTGCATTTCTTCAAAAGCAAATTATCATCGCGTTCACAGCGATGTTTTTGTATGTGGCATTGGCGGTTTATTTATTTTCGCAATTTCAACTTTGGGAAGCTGCTTTATTGAAAGAAACAATTTTTTGGCTTTTTGGTACGGCTCTCGTTCTGTTTATGACCCTGAACAAGGCCAGCGAAGACCAACACTACTTTAGAAAAATAGTGTCGGACAACTTGAAATTAGTTTTGGTATTGATATTTATCATCAATTTCTACACCTTTCACCTTTTGATCGAGCTAGTCTTGGTTCCGCTGATATTTATCATTGTAATGATGAATGCGGTTGCTGAATTGAAAGACGAATATCTGCCAGTTAAGAAACTGACCGATTTCATTATGGCAGCTTGGGGAATTTTCATTGCGGTATTTGCCATAATAAGCGCATTGGGCGACTACCAAAACTTACTGACTGCCGACAATCTACGCACATTCTTGCTCCCATTATTCTTAACCCTCGCCTTTCTGCCATTTTTGTACAGCTTTGCGGTGTTTATGGCTTACGAAAATATATTTGTCCGGCTTAATATTTCGGTTGGTAAACGTGATGAAAATCTTGCGAGGAAGGCAAAGCGTAAGATATTCAAGGTCTTCGGCGCTAATCTTGGAAGATTGAACAAATTTTCAAAAGAGAACATAGGAAAGCTCTGGGGCTTGAAGAGCGAGACCGAGTTGATAGAGATTATCGAGAAATTTGAAAATTAGGGAGTTCCGCTTGCGCGCGCATGGGAGGGTTGGGGCAAGCGCAAAAACGAATTACCAGCCACCTTCACCGAAGCCACGGAGCGAACACACGGAAACGCCGAAGCAGCCATCGTGAAGCCGCCGAAGGTGGCTGAACGGGCAATGCGGAGGCGGTGGAGTGTGTGAGCGGACTATCAAACTACCACAAAGCGTGGAGATGGGAGCGCCTCGGGCCGACGCGAACGACGGAGAAAAGGCGGGCGTAAAAATGGCGAAAATGCTAAAATACACCTACGAGCTTTTTTGGAGGAGTGAAGCGGCGGCAGCAAAACCAAAAATTTCCTTCCTTTCCTTTTCCGCCTTGCGGCGGGGGGTCTGGGGGGAGCCGCACTAAAAATGAATGGAAATTTTTGGATTTTGCCCCGCGCGAGCTTGCCGAGCGCGCCCGAGGCGCGGAAGGTCAGTTGTTTTCTTCAAAAAATGTTCGAGTGGAGTCGTATAATTCCACCAGATACAGTAGTGGCTATACGTTACTTGGCCTAACTTTGCTAAACTATATATATGCGTAAACTTTTCAAAAATATAGTTCTTAGAAAAATAGAAAAATACACGATCCAACTGCTTGATAAATACCAACCCAAGGTTATAGCAGTAACCGGCAGTGTCGGTAAAACTTCTACTAAACTAGCTGTAGCGCATGTACTATCTACACGCTACAAAGTCCTAGCTCACAGCGGCAACTATAATACTGATTTTGGCTTACCTCTTAGTTTATTTG
>JBBDIH010000174.1:0-4104 GCA_040880505.1 Minisyncoccota bacterium | reverse complement strand
GGCAAGTATTTAAAATTAACCGATTTTGTGCTATAACGGTTTGGCGTTTAACCGGTTTTGCTATTGCGAGCTACTAAAGTGATAAAAAGCAAGATGTACTGCAACCCTGAAAATTTTTATTACAAGCAATGAGTAGCAAAATCCGGTTGAAACGCTGGTTATAGGGCGCTTTGTGGGTAGGCTTAGAAACTGACTTAACGTCAAGTATAAGAGCAGTAGCGGATTAAAAAGCAATTCACTTTCAGTTTTGCACTGTCTTTTATTAAAAGCACTGACCTTGATTTTACCATTTCACCGCTATTGCTCTTATACAGTGTTGTGAGTAGTATTTACTATTTCTGAATTTCTTTCAGTTTTCTTCTTAATCTAAAAGCGATAAAAGTAGGAATGATTGCAATCGCCAAACCGATTAGAAGACCTTTTAAAACAAATCTTAGTGTTTGATTTGTTTCAATATCGTGTCTGTGATTCCAAATTTCCACAATTTTACCATCTTCTATTCGGAATACATTGATGATGGCAAGTTGTTCCATCTCAAGAAATCTGCCAAAAAAGGTATTGGGTTCAAGCGCTCCGTGCCATCTGGTTGCCACCAAGTCACCTTCTGCAATCTGATAATCAATTTTGCCACTCAATTCTCCATTAGCCCAAAACATATCAGCAATATTTTTTTGTTCTATTGCCGGCTCAACTAAATCTTTTCTTTCAAATATATCGTGAACAACATATTCTTCTGCAACATATTCTTTATACTTTTCTGTGTTATTAGAAAACCAAAGGTTTTGGTAAAAATTACGTGCAATTTCTTTATTTGATTCTATTTGGCTTTGCAATGGTAGACTGTCTTGCTGACAATAAGCATCAATTTGTGATGTTAGGACTAGTAAAAGCAGTAAAGTACGTTTCATAATAATTGGTTTTGCGTTAGCTAAATATGTCGGTTTATATTACTCGCAACATTAGCATATCACCAATGCTATTGAGGTTATCCTTGCTTCGTACGTAGGGATTATTCATGTTATTTTCAAATTAACCAGAATAAAATGATGAGATTGGAGTCAACATCAAAGTATGAACATCAGGTTCTCATAGTAATCATTTAGTTTTTGGTTTTGCTTTAGCCCTATAACGACCCACCGCATAACCGGCGCAGGGATTATGATTTTTTAAAAGGCTAAACATTTGAACAATCGTTGAAAAAAAATTTAACTAAAGCCACAACTGCGTCCGCCGTTAATGCGGTTGTTATAGGTCATTTATTTAGTTCACCGTACACCCGCTGATGCATCTTCAATTACAGAGTGTTTCTTAATTTTTTCATGTTGTACTATATCTAAAATCATTTCATATACATCACAGGTAAAATAAATCAACAATTGTTGATCAAGATAATGCTGAAAATTTCCATGGATGAATGTATATGTTTGATCTCTATATTTTATATGCTCTTCTGGGTGCTTTGGATCAATATAGATACCGTTATTATGGATTCTATTCCTTAAAATAAATATTAAACGAAGCAACTCTTTATACTTGGATTTATATGTATTGCTATCCTTTCCAAGTGATTCAAATAAGCTTTTTTGAATCTTAGTAATGCTGCTTACACCTTTGTTGCCAGGCCGGACAGTACGGACTGTGGATCTAAAAAAATTTTCAATAATTGATGTTAACGAATAAAAGTATCCGTTTATAGAAATGGCAACAAAGTTGCCTAGCAAGTAATGTGCATGGTCTTCGTTATCTATGTTGTATATTTTATTCAACCAATCTAGATCACAAACATATTCTCTTGTAAGAAGCATATTTATACTATTAGACAAAACAAGATTGTTTAGATTATTGAATATCCTGATCCTTATATCAGTGTTGTTGTCCCATTCATAAACTTTTTGTAGCTGAACAATCGATTTTTGAATGGCTTCACTTATTGTAATATAATTTTTGTGTGGAATATCATATCGCTCAGGGAAAACTTTTCTACTCATAAATTTTGATTAATCAGTTTAAAACCTTACCAGCTATATTTTCGCATGATCCGATTAATGACCTATAACGGCCTTGCGCTTAAGGTGCAGGCACCAGAATTTTGAAATATTTACAAATGAAAGAGTAACTATAAAACGTTAAGCAAGCAAGAAATGGCGAGGCCTGTCAGCCTTGAAGCGCCTTGTTAGCCTAACTTATCTGATATCCTTTAACGTAAACGTATTGGCAACGTACTAACAGAAGAATGAAAGTGCGTGATCTTCCATTCTTTTGAAGTTTTGTACCATATTTTTGAAACTACCTCTCTTTTAAAACGATCGGCACCTTTTTCAGGCTCAAATTCAATCTGTCTTATAGTATAAGCTACTTTCTCTGAAAGGACATGTATTGAATCACTGATCATACCGGTTTGCCCAAAGGGCCTGGGTATCTGCTTGCAAAAATTGAGGATAAACTCCAATGAAGGTGCTTTTCTGCCATTGGCATAGAATGTAATATTTTTGTCAAAGTAAGAAATCACCTTTTCACAATCTCCTTGTTTGAAAGCTTCCTGTTCCATTGCGTCGAGTTTTTTTATCTTTGCTTGTATATGGGAGACTTCCTTCTTAGATAATTCTTGTGCATATATCGAAGAGGAAGATAGGAAGATGAGTGAGCATAATACCAGAAAAGTTTTATTCATTGTTAGTATCCTCCAGAGGATTTTATCTTTTTAAGTTAGGCTAACGGTTTGGCAAATAAGCGGCTTGTACTTACCGCTTAAGAGTTAATTAATGAATATGAACTTTACAACAAACAAATAATAAACCAACGAGCAATCAGCGTACAAGTCCGCTTAATTTGCTTTGTTATAGGGCGATTGAGTTAAGGCATGTAATTTTAATTATTTAATGTAGTAGGATTACTATTTAACATATACTCCATTATTCTTACATCTTCACCTTTATGAGCGGTTGCCCAACCCCCAGCATCAACTTCCATTCCAGGTAAATAGAAGACTACAAATACTCTTGTGGCATTTTGTGATTTTCGTTGTAACTCTCTACTAATTACTCGCAGTTGAGATTCAGACAATTTTTCAAATATTCGAACATCATATGATGCTTTATGAGGTAATGACAGTACTTTGTTTATGACAGAATATTTAATTTTTGGTGATTCTGGCTGTTCATTTTCAAATGTCAAAGTTTTATTGATCTTAAATTTTCTTACTTCACCAATAATTTCATTTTCTTCTGTTTGTATTAGATCTCCAGTAAATTTATCCAGTTCAGTTAATAACTCTTCAGGTTGCCATTGTTTAGTAAAATAGCTCATTAATTCTGCTTCATACTCACCATTTAGAGCTTGCCCTTTGTTAGAAAATCTTGGGCTTGTATATTTTCCGTCAGAGACTTTTATATCAAAGTCCGTGGCAGTAAAGTTTGTCGCTTCTTGCTCTAATGAAATGCCAAGGATTGTACCATCTGGTAAATTTGTTGAACCACTAAATACAACACCATTTTGTACCTCTTCAACTTCAAAATTTATTTCAAGATTAATTGAATTAGAAGTTGTTGAAGATTCGTTTGTTACCGTCTCTGTATTTACTTCACTTTGTTGCTGCTCAACTTTTTCTTTTTGTTGTTCAGAATTACATGAAATGAATAAAGGAATTGTGATAGTTAGTAAGAAAAATTTACTAATCATGATATATCTGATTTATAATTCTGAGTTTTCTTCGAGGATTATTTCTTCAATTTGGATACCGCTTTTAGGCACACCTGTCTTCAAAGATATATTTGAATTTTCTATCTCTTTAATTTCTTCTTTTGAAAATCCTAAAGGAGTGCCAGAACCAGAATAATCAATTAACAATGTTATCTCTTCGTCTTCGAATTGATTGCGAAATTTTAAAAAGGCCTCAACTTTATTTTTTGCATTAATATTTTTTGTGCCACGTGTGCCCATAAAATTTGTACTTCCATTTTTTGTTGAAGAATAACCTTGAACAAAACGGACTCTATAATTTCGCATTTTTAAAATTCTATTTGATAGTTGAATTGATGAAAGCCCTATAACGGTTTGGCGCATAAGCGGCTGGTCAAAAATGTAGCCAAAGCCCGGATAGTAATC
>JBBDIH010000173.1:0-26451 GCA_040880505.1 Minisyncoccota bacterium | reverse complement strand
TCTAACTCCGAGGAATCCCCAGTATCTCTGCAATAATAGGCAATTGATCCCAGAAAAGCTGTTCACAGTAATCATCCGCCATTTTTGAAGCTAAATGTTGCATGGTGGCGTCATCTACTTGTGAGGCATCAAATCCGGCGCTGGCCAGATCATCGCGGTGAACAGATGTGATATCGAAGTGTTTGTCTTGTGTAATAGGCATGGTATTAAGGTTAAGTTCCGGTTCACAGTTCTTATACCGGAAAAACCTTCACAATACACGACGACTTTGGTCAACCCCTTACAGGTAGTGATTTTCTGTAAAACGGTCAAAATTTAAAAATAACTGACCGCCCTTTGGGACGGCATGATGAAGGGTCAATCCTTGATGCAACGAACAGCTAGCCCGAATGACCGGCTACGGGTGCGCATAAAAGCAGAAGTACTAGTTAAGTACATGTCCCGTGTGTTAGCTCCACTAACTGCACTGGACGAATATCGGCCACTAGATCCAACGCTTGAGATCCAATCAAGGACGTTGCTACGAAAACCCGAAAGTGGAAGTTTCAACGGGGAGGCAAGGGCCCCCGCCACATCATTACTGCTCCAGCTTTGCCGCTCGGCGTTCCATTCGGCCTCGGTAGGCAAACGGTAGCCACTTGGGCACGGGTTGTTGATACCATTGACACCCTGCCATAGATTATCGTTTTGTGGTCTGCGCCAATCGAAGGTGTTGTCTTGGAAAGGGACAAGAATAAAATTCCCGTGTAAAGGTAGGTCGGAACTACTCCGAGTTGTGGTAATGCCGGAAGTGGTCTTGCCGTCTCCATCAAAGCGATTTGTAATCTGGTGGCCGTCAGTAGCCCGACCCCACTGGTAAAGATCACCATAGGACTGGGCGTCGGTACTACTAACCGCCGCACGGGAAGCACCTAAATTACGATCCATCCATGTTCTTCCGGTGATGGGGTTGGTAACATCCACTACCTTTGTGGTATTATCAATGGGGTTCAGTGTTGTAAACTCCAGCTCTTCGCCGTACACCGTACCCACGCTGTTAATGGCATAAGATCTCACATAATACCTTGTATTTCGATTTAGGTTTCTAAGATTGGTGGTAAAGCTTCCCAAACCGGAACCAGCAGTCGTACCACCAATATTGCTTTCTATGGTTGGTTTTTCGGATGTGCCCCACACTACTCCCCGGACGGTAACTGGGGCATTCCCCTCAGAAGTAACGTTCCCGCCGCTTTTAGCGGATGTGAAATAAATATCAGTGACTGATGTAGTAGTAATTCTGATTGGATTAATTTCCTCAAAAATAACTTTTAAATTAATTTCATCACTTATGGAAACTGTAATTACTTCATCAGTTGATTCTAAAGTCCCACTCCACTCTATAAATCTCCAACCTTCAGCTGGATTTGGAGTGAGTGTAACCGTTCTTCGTGATGGATTATCCTCAAAAGACTCCTGTTGTATATCTACAGTTCCTTCACCTGTTACGTCAATTGTCAGAAGTTCATCTATTGATTTGAATACAGAGGTAACGTCTTTTCCTTCATCAATTTCAATTGTTTCTGGATTATCATCTCCACTCAAATCACCACTCCAATGGTAAAAGACCCATCCATCTTTGGGTTTAGATGTAAGTTGAACCACCGTCTCAAATGGATAATCTGTTCTCTTTGACTGAATCACTTCTTGTTCTACTTCACCTTCACCCTCAATAGTAATCGTTAGTGGATAATCAATTCTTTCAAATGTTACAGTGATATTCGTTTCCCCATCTACTGTAACCACAATACTGTTCTCTTCATCCACTTCTCCATCCCAATTATTCCACTCTACAAACCTCCAACCATTAGTAGGTATTGGAGTAAGTTGAACCATTGTTCCCACAGTGTATTCACCCTTAGATTGAATGACTTCTTCCTCCACATCCCCATTACCATTGATGGTATAGTTGATGGAATATTCTTTTTCAATAAAATTCCCAACCACATTCTTATTCCCATCCATTGTAATAGTTACAGTGGATGAACTCCCACTTCCATCACCACTCCAATTATTAAACAACCAATGTTCTGATGGGGTAGATGTAAGTGTTACTGTTTCACCTTCTTCATACTCTCCACCTGACGGGGTAATAGATCCTTCACCGATGACTGAAGTTGTTAGTGTATAGACAGGAGTAGATTCAGTCCCACACGAATAGATTAAAACCAATGAAAATAGAAGGGTAAAACAAAGAATAAAGTATCTCATGATGTCTGTATTTAGTTGGGACAAGTCCCCCAAATCGGTTTATTTTGTTCAGTGAGGGGACTTAAATCTGAAAATAGATGAGGTTCAGTTGTAATCTGAGTTACACACCAACTATTAATTGGTTGATTGAATTCTGATTGGTAGAACATTCCAGTCATATTTATTACCATACTCACATTCCAGTTTCCAATTGGTTGATTAAATATACTTTGATGGAACATACTTTCCATTATCCTCACATTACTGACGTTCCAGTCCCCAATTGTTTGGTTAAATGAACTCCCTTGAAACATATAACCCATATTCGTAACATTACTAACATCCCAATTACCAATAGGTTGATTAAATGAACTCCTCCCACTACCGAACATTCCACCCATATTAGTGACTTTACTGACATCCCAATCCCCTATGGGTTGGTTAAAGTCACTTATTCCAAACATTGAACCCATATTCGTAACATTACTCACATCCCAATCCCCTATGGGTTGGTTAAACTGACTTCGGAAAAACATATTACTCATATTCTTCACATTACTGACATCCCAATTCCCTATGGGTTGGTTGAACTGACTTTCTCTGAACATCACTGACATATCAATAACATTACTCACATCCCAATTTCCAATAGGTTGATTAAATGAATGTTTTAAGAACATCCAACTCATATTTTTTACCAAGGAAACACATACTTTGGTTAGGTCTGAACCTTCCTCAATTCTTTGATCAAGTAAATTTCTATCCACCACTTCATATTCTACTCCATCAACAACTCCTATATCACCGACCTCACCATCAGGACACATTATCGTAATTCCATTTTCACCTAAATAAACGATGGGTGAAAACTTCACAGTTACATTCTTTTCTTCACTTATTGTAATCTGAATTGGTTTTACATTTCCACTCAAATCACCACTCCATTCTACGAACCTCCATCCATCTTTTGGGTTCGGAGTAAGTTCAACAATAGTTTCATAAGGGTATTCAGTGGTTTTAGATGTTACTATTTCTTCGGTCACCGTTCCTTCACCTTCTACTGTGATTGTTAGTGGATAATCTCTTCGTTCAAAATTCCCAACCACATTCTTATTCCCATCCATTGTAATAGTTACAGTTGTTGAACTACCACTACCATCTCCACTCCAATTACTGAATAACCAATGTTCATTTGGGCTTGCTGTTATAGTAACCGTTTCCCCTTCTTCATATTCACCACCGGGTGGAGTGATAGATCCTTCACCAACAACAGAAGTAGATAGTGTATAGACAGGAGTAGATTCAGTCCCACACGAATAAATTAAAACCAATGAAAGTAGGAAAGAAATAGAGAGAATTATATATCTCATGATGAAGAGCTTAAGTAAGTAAAATAAGAACAACACAATTTATCTATGCAGAATAGGTAAATAATTCTAAAAAGTCACCAAACACTCTCCAAAACAACCCCTTCAATAGAATCAGCATAAGCCTGCTGAAACAGCGGATTAAAGTTCAGATCGGTCTTTTAATCTGTAAACCATACTCATAAACCATGAACTCCACCATAATATAATCCAACAAGTCCGGATCTTCATATAAAAGTGTGAAAAGTTGGTCCAGCTCTTCTTCATCCAACCGGTCTCTAACAAAATAATTCACCAAGCGTGCTATTTCTATTTCTTTTTCCATAATCACCTCCTTTTTATATGTATGAACCGGGAATGGGGAATTCCTTACAAAGAAAATAAAATTTAAAATGTCACCCATTAATTTGTCCCAATCGGCACATTATTTATCCATCCCCTCTTTATCGTTGTGTTATTGATTGATTTAGATTATTATTTAACCAGACTTTATCCGAAGTGCCGGTACTTTTGCTCGAAATAACCCACTTACCTATATTGCCTGCACTTCCGATACAATCCTTTATGTTAGTGGGCAATTAAAGTAACTATGCAAACATTTACAAGTTTAGAGACTGGGGGAATGACTATCATAAACAGGTCTTAACTGATCAGCTATTTTTTTGTTCTTCAATTTCAAACTTTAATGATCCTTTTGATTCTACAATACCAATAGATTATGCAGGATTAACTCAAAAAGAAAAAATTGAATCAGTTGAAAACTATGTATCAAATAATTATCCGATTGCAATTGGACCGAAAAGGTTTAAATTAATTGAGAAAGTATTTCAAAAATCGGCAATAGATGATCCTAAACAACTGCAAAAGAACCACAAAGAAGTGGTTATTCCTAAAATTGAGAAAGAAATAGGAATTCTGTCTTTTGCAGGAAATAGAGAACAAATACTAATGTGGTCTCATTATGCAAATTCGCATAAAGGATTTTGCATTGGACTAAATAAAAAAGAACTACAAGAATCAATAAGACCATTACTGATAACTGAGGGTAAGTTTATAAAGCTTTACGATGTTTTGTATCAAAAATCTTATCCACAAATAAATCCTTTGAAAGTAGGCCAGGATGAATATTTTGCTCTACCTCTTACAATTAAATCAAAAGCCTGGGAGTATGAAGACGAGGTAAGGCTAATATTTAAAGACGGTGCCGATGAATTGCTAAAAGTAGAAAAAAAAATATTTCAAGATATAACATTAGGTTGTAGGATGTATGAAGACAATCAGAATGAAATTCTTGAAATTGTAAAAACTGAATTTGATCGTCTTCCAGTTTATAAAGCAATGCTATCAAATGATGAGTTCTCACTGGTTTTTGATAGAATTCAATAGATAAATTCTGGAATGAGAAGATGCGACTCGACTCTTTAACTTAATAAACAGATCGAAACTTAAATAAATGTTCGTTATTTGGCAAAAAACACATTAATATTTTAGTACCCTAAACATTATATTCATCAGATAATTCTTACCAAAATTAAAATTCAATGAATAAAAGATTCTCAACACAAGTAGAACCATCGAATAGGCTTTTTGAGGAGCTCGGAAATAATACTTATGACTTTAGAGATCTTTTGTCCGAATTGATTGACAACTCAATAGCAGCAAGATATTCAGAAAGATTACTACACGTTGTAATTAAAATTATAGTTGATAAAGACAATAATCCCATAAAATTTATAATAAAAGATGATGCCAAAGGAATTCCCGATGATGAATTAGGAATTGCTATAAGCCCTGCTGCAAAAAAAACTGAAAACTCTTTAAACGAGCATGGGCTTGGAATGAAACAGGCAGTTGCTTCCCTAGGTAAATTAGAAAGTCTAGTTACCAAAACTGAATCAGATGAGCACGCTAAAAAAATTACTGAGTTTAAATGGGGAGAAATTGATGTATTTAATGTTGAAGATCATCTATTCCAATCTTCAGGAACACAAATAACTGTTGTAGATTTAAAAAATATTGTTATTTCTAACGCCTCAAGTTTAACTAGAACCTATAAGCCATATCTTGGTGCTAGATATAGAAAATTTTTAAAACCAAATCATAAGAATTTAGACCTTCGAATTGTACTTCAAACTGAAGGAGATGAGGATCCATTTTATGAAGAAATTATTGAAGAAGTTAAACCGACATATTTTCATCCTCAGACTAGAGAAAACAGATCTGTAATTCAATCATATAATATAGAGGGTGATGGTTGGAAAGCTAGATTAACTTTTGGTTATGCACCTACAATGGAAGGTGAGTTTGAGGAATTAGGACTTGAAAAGCCAAATAAATGGCATCCTTATAGAATTTCAAGATCTACTCAAGGATTAGATATTTTCTTGCATGACAGAGTAATATTATTTCATCAATTACACGAAATTGGCCTGATAGCGGGAGAACATAGCGACTATAATGATATCCGAGGTGAAATCGAACTGATCAATGGTTTCTCGACAGCAATAACTAAAAATGAATTGATTAGGGATAAGAATTTCAATGAATGTATAAAAGAAATAGACGCCATATTAAATGGTAGAAAATCAGGACCATCTAAAGAAAAGAAGGATTATTTAAAGAGAAAGACTTATCCAGAGAATCTTCCTGAAAAACTATTGAGAGATAGATTACATACATATTTAGAAACAAATCCTCTCAATAAAAAAGAAAGTGTAGAGTCAGAATATGTAATAGAAGGAATCGAAGGTTTTATTGATTTACTTGCAGATGATGAGGCTTGGGAAATTAAAACAAGTAAGGCAGGTGCATTAGACGTTTATCAACTATTTATGTATATGGACGTAGGGAAGTTGGATAAAGGTTTTTTAGTTGCAAACGATTTCACTACAGGAGCAAATATCGCAAAAAAACATATAGGAAAAGTCCATAATAAAAGCATTACACTTGCAAAACTGGATAATTTTCCAATTAATCATCCAGCAAGTTTAGATGAAAGAGAAACGTATTTATAGGTTTTATAAATTAATCTGAATTTAATTTATTGTACGTATGCACCCGTCAAATTTTAATTAAGATGAAAGAAATACTCCGAATAATTTTTCGACCACTTTTCATTTTTTTAAGCCTCGTTGCAATTGTTGGCTTTTTAATTCAAATATTTTTTCCTGAATTGTATTTTTCAGAACAGGAAGATTTAAGAAAATGGGTTCAAAAATTTTATCCATATGATGTTCTAGGTTTTATATCTCTTCAAATTTTTCAAGTAATAATAGCACCCATCAGTCACTATGTTGTCGCATTATTAGGTGGAGCCCTTTATGGCGCTTGGTGGGGTGGTTTATACAATTGGATTGGTAGAATGATAGGCCATATTTCTGCTTACTGGATTGGCCGTACAATAGGTGAAAAAATTATTAGATATTTTTTTAAAGAAAATGATTTAAAAAAATATCAAAGTTTTGTACAAGGAACTAAGGATACTTTGCCACTTAGATTGTTAATATTATTTTTAATGTTTTTCCTTCCTTTTTTTCCAGATGATGAATTAAGCTATTTAGCTGGTTTAGGAAAGCTAAACTTTAAATTATATTTACTTGTACTTGCTTTTGGCCATATCGGTGGCAGTCTGGGTCTATCTTATATTGGCGCTGGTATTGAAACACGTGATTGGTTTTTTTGGTTATGGACTATAATCACAATTGTATTTGCAATTCTATTAGTTTATTACGTAGTAAAATTTAGAAAACAATCTGCAAATGAGACTTCTATTAAATAATGCTGATTTAGACTACAATAACTCTGAAATTCATCAAATAGATTTTTTGCTATCCTCTTTTCCGTCGGGAAAAAAAGAATTAACGAGTTTTCCCAGTTTATCCCAATGCATTGGGAATAAGCGAATGTGGAGCTATAGATTAGGGAATGCTTTTTACATTGATAGTAATTCTTTGATTGACAGATATTGCTTGGAGATGATAGCGAGTCTATCAAGGTCCTATTTAGTAATTGATGATTTTTTAAAAGATGAAAATTTAAATGACAAAATAATTGAGATAGGTGAAAACTGGTTAAACGCCATTAGTGATAAAATTATTGGCTTTATTAATAAGGTTGGTGGAGATGAGAATGAATTTAAAGAACAAATTAAACGTACTAATCTTGCTTACAAAGCGAGAGATTCAGATAATACAAATTTGGTGAAAAACTCTATTGAAAAATGTGAAATATTCTTCAATCCATATAAATTAAAAAGCATTTCAATAGATGGCAGTATTAGAGATAATCGAATAAGGTTTTTAGATAAATATTTTACTGCTTGTCAATTACTCGATGATTTTCATGATATTGAGGAGGATTTACATAAGAAAATCAATCATAATCTTCTTACTGAAACAATAGATAATGAAGGCAGAAGTATGATATTGAAAAACAAAGAAAAGTTCGCTTGGGCAATTTTAACGCTTATACGAAGTGAATTAAACCAAGAATATGAGGTATTAAAAGACAGAGATAATAAAGTCTTTAATCACTATTTAAATTTTAGTATAGCATGGTTAAAAAATATTATCGGATATTTTGATTACTCTGATACAAATGAAATAGGTGTTTATAATCTTTTAGACTTTAGGATGAACAAGTCATTTATACAAGAGATCTCTAAGATGAATTGCAAATTATCAACAAAGGGAATCCTCGAACATATACGACCTGAATATTTTCAGGCAGATTTTTATAATGGTCTAAAATAGTTTAAGCATGAATAAACAAAGTCTTATTGAACCTTTTATCGTAACAAATATTCTATTCTTTTTACTATTTATTGGTATAAGTTATTTTTTATATCAGTTATTGAATAGAATAGATGAAGAAGTAGTACTACATTTTGTTACTAAGACTATGATTATTTTATGCGCTTTTTTAGGCATGGGGATTGTGATTACGATAGCAAAAACCATAGTTTTGAATCCCAATAAAGATGAGAGTGATAATTTAGCGCAAGGCTTTATAATGGCAGGTCTATTATTTCGGCTAACCATCTTATTGTTCTTTGTTACAATATATTTCTGGACAATATCTTTAGGAGGCGCATTAGAATCACCATTCGTTTCACTTATGACAGTATCACCTGTTTTTTTTGCATTTAGTTCACCAACAAACTTTGATAAACTGTTTGGGAATGATACAATGGTCAACAGAAAATATTATAAAATACATATAGCAGAGATGATCATTAGGTTTATTATTTATCTTGTATTCATGGCAACTGTATTTTCTTTCGATTTTAATCTATTCAGTATTAGCTATGATAATATTCAGTTAACATTGTTTGATTACTGTTTAACATATCTAAAGGAATATGACATATATAAAACAATGCACGCATTAATTTTCTTGGGTTCGGTGATAGCTATAGTATTACCTCCTTTGGCCAATAAATATATGCCAAGCAAAGAATCATATAATGTTTCAAATCAGTCTATTTAATTTTTTTTTCAGTACTGTTTAAAGTAATTCGTGGATATTCCGGTGATACTGACCCCCCATTCCGGGCATATTGCCCCCCCTCTGAGTTTGGCTTCAGGGTACGGAGTCCTTTGACAATATTACAGTTTTTTTCTCATACTCTCTCCGGTTAATTCGATTCGGTGTGAGCTATGGATTAAAAGAGTGGTGTTAGTGAGCTTTTAATTGTTTCGACTTCTCCCCATATTCGTCTTGCCCAACAAATATTAATGATTAGAATTTCATCATTTAAATTTTCTCTGATGAAAGTATTACTTGCTGATGTGCTAGTCCCTGCTGTCAACATATCATCCACTATAAATAGTATATCAAATTTATCAATATTTACATTATCGACCAATTCCCACCCCTTTTTTAATACGTCTGGGTTTCTAGTCCATCCCTTTTGGGGATATTCATGCATTGGAGTTCTATTTTCAATTTGGTAAAAAATGAATTTACCTGACATATGATCTATTTTGTGACAGGCTTTCATAACAACTGTTTCTAAACTTTTATCATACAATTCACTATCTGGACTTTTGCTACCAGGCATCCAAGTGGCACATATAGATAATTCAGAATTGGTACGTTTGAAAAAGGCCCCCAAATCTTTAGTAAAGATTTCTACTGCTTTGTTTTTAAACCTTTTTTGAATCCCAGTAACTGTTTTTGGCTTTTTAAAGTTATAAATAATTCTTTCATCTTCACCACAGTCCCAAGGCTTCAACCCATCTTTAATTGAGTATCTCCTTAGATAATATACGGTATGAAGATCTGTACTTATAAAGTGTGGTATGGTTAACCCATCTTCACCGATTTTTAACCAATTTCTACTCAAGAGCTTGTTTTATTTCTGAATAACTTTTAATTACAGTAACACCTTCTCTTTTTGAATATTCTTGAGCCCATTTACTTTTAGGATTATGAACTACATTTTCGTGTAAAAATAATTTCTTTCCCATTTTCAGACACTCTCTTGCCTGAATTAATGTACCACTTGTATCCGATGCTTCAACAATTATTGTTGCTTGACTTATAGCAGCCATAACCTTATTTCTTTCTGGAAAGAACTGTTTTAGTAACTTAAAATTATGTTTTTTAACATAACCATAAACATAAAAAGGCACTTGCGATAACACTAGATATTTCGATTCAATTTTTTGTTGAAGCTCTTTATTCTGTTTTGGGTAATATTCATTTAAAGGTGTGCCAAGTACTGCAATTGTCTCACCCCCTGAATTTATAGTAGCAATGTGTGCTGCTGTATCTATGCCCTTTGCTAAGCCAGATACTATTGTATACCCATCTCTTACTAGTTTTTTTGCTAAATATTCTGTTCGTATAATACCTTCTTTACTAGCTTTTCTAGACCCTACAATTGATATTGATTTTCCATATAAAAGATCTAATCGACCCTTGGCATATATGATGGGCGATCTATTGTTTAACTTATCTAAATCCTCAGGATATACACCACTTGTACTTACTAATGGAGTAAAATTTCCTAAAACATTTGAATTAAAATATGTTTCAACTTCTTCAAGTTTATCATCATGCATACCAAATGCAACTTGCGATGGTAAAAAGTGACCTTTTTGCTGAATACTATATTGTTTAAATGTTGGCGGATTGAGTTTACACCAAATAGATTCCCATATTATTGCTTCTTTATAGGGATTAATTATCGGATTTGTTGAAAATAACTCTGCCATAAATCCTTATATGTATAATATATGTTCAATTTCAATTTACTTAATTTCACATTCTATTCATAGTAGATCTTCAATCCACTATAGAATATGACTTATAGCAAATTTGTTTCCAATTATTGCCTAATTAAGCAATTTTTGGGACTAAAATGTTACATTTTGCATAACATTAAAATTTATTTTACTGTACCCCATCTGTCTCCAGACGTTAATCTACTCATCTTTTCATCAAAACAAAAAAGCCCTTCAAAACAATATCTCTATTTTTTACACATCTTTATATCATGTG
The DNA here is from genome assembly GCA_040880505.1 of Minisyncoccota bacterium. Classification (GTDB taxonomy): domain Bacteria; phylum Patescibacteriota; class Minisyncoccia; order UBA6257; family GWB1-50-10; genus JBBDIH01. The sequence goes on along the minus strand of JBBDIH010000173.1, from coordinate 15,352 downwards.
AGACGGACGGCTGTTTATCCGGATATAATATTGGTTTTGTTTGCTTTGATGGCGGGTTTGGATTAATATGGAAGGTAGACTGCTTAATGATTTAGATCAAACTAAGAAAACCAAAAACGCTGTCCTAATAACCTAGACCACCTTATAATATAGAAGATAGAAGTATTGAATATAATTTTAAATAATATTCCACTTGAATGAAGCCAACAATTTTCTTCAGTCACTCATCTCATGACAAGGAATTAATTCTACCAATTAAAGATCATATTCTTGAAAATACAGGAAATGCAGTTCAAATTTTTATGTCAAGTGATGGGGCAAGTATTCCATTTGGGAAAAATTGGTTAAAAGAGATCGAAGATGCATTAGAAAGATGCAAACTTATGTTCAGCTGGGTTACTCCTAATAGCATCAATAGTAAGTGGCTTTATTTTGAATCAGGTTACTCCTATTCAAGAGGTATTAATGTTGTACCAGTTGGTATTAATGGTATTAATCTTGAAGACTTTGCTGCGCCCTTGAGTTTTCTTCAAGGCTTTAATGTAAATTCATCATCCGGCTTAAATAACTTAATTGCAATTATAAACAAAGAATTTGGTCTTACTTTTCCTGAAATTTTTTATGATGAATTTTTCAATAAGGAAATTATAAAAAAACAAACTGACAGCGCTTCAGAGGTACTGGAATACGCAACTGAGTTAGAATCACATTACCATCCAAAAATTGTAGTTACAAATTCTAGTCCAATCACCTTAAAAGAAAATTGGGTTGAATTAATTCAAGGTGTATTAAATGAAAATAATCAATCATTTACCTTAAGAAATAATTCAGAAATTTACGGTGTTGGATTCAAAGTAATCCCACTTGATGGATCTGTAAATTCAGGATTTACTATTAAAATAGACCCTATAGCTATTAATAGTTTACTGCCAATTTTGGCAAAAGTATATACGGTTGTTTATAGTAATAAAGGAAAGGGAATGGTTTTTAGGGTTAAACTAAAATCTAAATTTGACATACCATATGACAATCATATAATTAGCTCGAGACTAATTAATAGTGAAATTGATTTTAAAACTGAAATGCCAAACTATATTTATAAATTCAGAAATACTTTATTTCGAATTGGCGAATACTCAGGAATTAAAAAAATGAAATCGGATTCAAGAAATGAAATCATATTGATTGTCGACCCAAGTAATGAAAAAAATATACCCTTAGTTCACCTAATCAAACTTCTATTAGATAGAAAAATCATAAGTACTGAGGCATAACCAGCAATTTCTGCTGACAGGCTCTGGCTTATACCTCGATTTTAATGTTAATCGCCCGGCAGTAGAAACACCAACCCGCTAATCCGAAAAAGATGACTATAGTTAAAGCTCATTTTAAGTCAACAAACCTAAAAAATCATAGCTTAAAGTTAGGATGGTTTATCATATCTAAACACTGGGTAGAGCAGATTAGAGATCAGCGTAATCTATATGGTAAGTGGTGTAGGATTAAAGATTTGGAAACAGAAAAAATTGTGTATAGAATAATTAGCTTTTCTCCTATGCTAAAAAAGAATGTTGATGAAAATACTAATGGAATAATTCTTGATTGGGCTGCACGGGTGGAATTAAGTAATTTTCATGGTAATGAAGATAGATATTATCACCTAGAAATTAGCCGATCTAATTGGCTACAAGCAATAAAAGCCGCTTGGATTCACCCTGATCCAAATCAAAAACTATTTTTTAGGATAGGTGTAACACTTGGAGCAATTTCCACTTTTCTGGGTATCCTTAGCATTATTCTGGCTCTTAACTGAGTCATTATATTCTATCACGTTTTTCCAATAAATTTCTGGACAACAATCACAAGTATCATCCAATTCTATGCTCTTGTCATATAACCCAATCAACAATATTATGAAAGACACCCTAAACGTTGTTGTACTAACAGAATCACAGCTTAAGCAAATCATTAGTGAAACTGTCAGCCAGCTTCTGGATTACCGGATGTTCATATCGTGTTCAATCCTATCTGAGGAGTGAAAATAAAATCACCTATTCTCAGGAGGGACGTAAAATTTTCTACAAAACAACTGATGTCGAAAAGTTTATTGATGAGCGTAGAATTGAGAAAAGAGAATGATAATTAGGGCTTATATGTCCTAATGGGTGGCTTCAGATTGTTACACTTTTTCCAAGCTGCACCATAATGTCGAGCTTAATGAAGTTTATATGACCATTTAATTCTCATTTTTTATACCGCGTGTTGTTAAATGTAATTATCTATAATTCTTCTTCTTTGTATGGATTCCAGTCACCTGGAGATACCAAATTCATCTTCTCTCTTTTGTTCCTTATTCTTTTTTGTTCGAGTAGAAGGATAATAACTATTATACATAGAACGATCATGATCCTTGGGTGAGTTTTCTCCTTAAACTTAAGATCCTCTTTCTGAATAACTTTAACATTTGATATCACCAAATCATTACTCAGAGTATCAACTAATATTCTATTACCAGAGCTGTCAAGAAGTAAAACCTCATTATTAGAATTGAATGCAAATTCAACTTGTTTGCTTGTTGAATCTATATTTACATCAAATACAATAGTATCCTTTTTATCAAACACCATTGCCTTTAGTGTTAAAATAACAATGGAATAATATATTAAGGTCTTTCCCCACCTTAAAAATGATTCATAAGATTTAATGTTTTTCCTTACTATCTGTAAATTGCTGATTCTACTATCATTAAAGGATATTCTCTTTGCTAGAGTGTTTGTAACCTTTTCAGATACATTTTTTTGCTCCCCTGAATCATTATTCAAAATTTCGATTACTGCATCAAACCTAAAAAACTCTTCCTTTTTGAATAATTCCCACTCTATCATTAAATCAGAGCCGTCAATACTATGCCTTAAGTTTACACCTTCTGATTTGTCAAAAATTTTGAATGATTTCCAAACAAATTCATCAGGGAGTTTTAATGTTAGTGGCTTATAAATTAATGTGTCAGCAATATCAGAAACACCAGAATTATAGATTGTCGCTTGATAAAGTATCAAGTTGTTGTTTACTGATTTTCTATTGTATGTAATTTTCAAACCATCAACTGAATCAATTAATGGCGAAAATAGAGTGACACATTTATTTTCAATAAATCCAAGAGCAGTTGTCCTTTTCTCTTTCCTTGACCGCATTATTTGAAAAACAAAAAATGAAATAGCCAATACTATCGAGATAAAAAAGAATAGTTGGGATTCACTTAGTTCCATAATTGTATATCTGTATTCTTAATGTTGGCCACCTTGATTATATGCGTAAAACCTTCACTTTACCTACCAAAATAGTAATGTATGCGAACAAGTGTTGCGGATTACTTTGACTGTTGTTTTACTTTAATTTTTCTGGTATTTCACTCAATAACTTAAAGATTTTTATCAGAAGTGCTAAAAATATAGGTAAGCTATTAACAGCTTCAAAATCAGAAGCATGGGTCATGAATCTTCGCCACACATGCTGTATGAGTTGCTACGCGCCGGTGTTTCTATTTATACTGTTCAGCGTTGGCTTAGACATTCAGATGTAAAAACAACACAGCGATACGCTGATTTATTGAATATGGATATAAGTGATCAGGTTGGAAGGGTTTTTTAATGTCTAATCAAATAGTGTCAATTCATTCTTCTGTTGTTCAGACTTTATTTCAACCGCTTGAAATTTCCATAAATTATCTTCGAGATAACATTCCGACATGCTAAACGAATCTCTCCATCTGCTATTGGCCATTCTTTTAGGTCCACTAAAATAACGACTTGTCAATGAAGTTACGGGTCGAGTTAATTCCTCATAAACAAGCTTTTTTTCAGAACTAAGTTGATACCTAAGACTACCCACCAAAACATCTGTCAATTGCAATAACTGACAATCGTCATAACTTTGACAAAATTTCTTAGTGTGATTACTAGACCTATCATCAATAAGGTTCTCTCCATTAGATATTTTACAATATTTTCTTAGTCCATTAAGCCTGTTAATAATCCTATCACTATCGACTCTTCTACCGTATTGTTTGTGTCCATCAAAATGAAATTTTTCAATGTTTATTTCATTTTTTTCTGAACCAAGCATATGTATACCTCCCTTAAGGCCCATGCGAAATGTAGTTTCAACCTTACCACCATAATCTAAAAAGTTTGACATTTTCTTGTGGTCATCTTTTTCCCTGAAAAGAATAAACTTCGCGCCAATCTTAACTCCAAATTGTTCATACTGTTTTTTCCCATTTACTCTTTTGCCAAAGTAGATTGGATGAGAAAAAGCTTTATTTGTTTGTATTAAAGATGCAATACCAAGTTGAAGAAAAGAGGATTTGAGATGAAAAATGCGGTTCTTTCTTTTTACATTCTTAAATGACACAACTCCATCAAAGTTGTTGTTCTCTCTAATGTATTTAATCTTATCTAAAATAAGCCTTTTTGAATGCTCCGGAAGAAGATAAATCCCATGCCAGTAACCATCGACTTTAGATTCATCATGGTATAAATGGTATCGCATATTAAATGGAGTTTTAGTGTGCAATGTTAATGCAAATTGCAGTTCAATTTATCACTAGGTCACTGATCTACTCTACATTAAATCATGAAATTTAAGTCGATTGTGTTCAATTGTGACATAAGCTACTATTTTACCTTTATAAAACACCTCAGCAAACCTTTTCTGATTTTCCTGACTTAGATCTATCAAATCCGAACTTAAATTATGTTTCTCAGCAAGTTGATTTATCCATCGGTTAAATTCAGCAGTAAATGTTCGTTCTGTTTTCTTTATTTCTTTTTTGAGTTCTTTTTCAAGTTGTTTAGATAGATCTTTCATAGTGATGGTCCTATATTATTTATTATTTCTAATTTAGAACTGCAAAAACCATGCCGACAAACATATATCATACATATATTCAGTACTTGTGATATATTTTTACTAATTTGACAGATTAAATATCATTCCTTTCTAATGAGTACCTCTTTTACTATAATCAATTGATATTCCAACAGATAATAAACTAAAGACAGTAGATGCCTACATTAAATTGGATTGGCAAAGAAAAGGTTATCAATCATCATCAAGACGTACCGTACCGGGTGCTCGAACATCAATATGGTTTTGATGCAGAAAATGGAGAGACAGAACATTCCACCAAGAGCGGTAATAAGATTATTCATGGTGATAATCTTGAAGCTCTTAAAAGTCTATTGCCAGAATATGAAGGGAAAGTAAAGTGCATTTACATTGATCCTCCTTACAATACTGGTAATGAAAGCTGGGTATATAACGACAATGTGAACCATCCAAAGATTAAAAAATGGTTAGGCGAGGTGGTAGGGAAAGAAGGAGACGATTTAAGTCGGCATGACAAGTGGCTCTGTATGATGTATCCGAGACTGAAACTTCTTCACAAGCTCCTTTCGGAAAATGGAGTAATTTTTATTTCTATTGATGATAATGAACATTCTAACCTTAAATTAATTTGTGATGAGATTTTTGGAAGTAATAGGTTTATTTCGACCATTGCCATTGTGAATAATTATAAAGGACGTAGTGATGATAAATATATTGCTACTGCACATGAAAGTTTATTAATGTATCACAAAGGAAATTTTGTTACAAAAGGGGTTCGACTGCCTGAAAAATACATTGATGAATACAAGCTTGAGGATGACTATGGTAAGTTTAGATTGCAAGGATTGAGAAAAAGGGGTGCAGGGGCAAAAAGAAAAGATAGACCAAATATGTACTATCCGTTTTTTTATAACCCAAAGACAAAAAAATTATCCTTGGAGAGGAAAGATGATAGTGACATCGAGATATTACCACGTCTTTCAGACGAGACTGATGGTAGGTGGCGATGGGGTAAATCTACATCTATAGAAAGAATTAATGAGTTGTATGTAAGAAAAGTACGCGGAAGGGATGAATTCGATGTATTTCAAAAGGATTATTTAAAGGAAAAAACAATAAAGCCTAAATCGTTTTGGCATGGATCAGAATTTTCAAGTGAAGCTGGAACACTCCAATTAAAAAAGATTTTAGGAAAAAGGACATTTGAGACTCCAAAATCTACTGATTTAATAAAATACTGTCTCGAACAAGCTACGCATGAAGAAGATATAATTCTTGATTCCTTTGCCGGTTCTGGTACTACTGCTCATTCCGTGCTATCACTAAATAAAGAAGATGGAGGAAATCGTAAATTTATCCTTGTGGAAATGGAAGACTATGCAGATTCGGTAACAGCTAGACGCGTAAAACTAGTAATAAAGGGTTATAGCAATGGCAAAAAGATAACCGATGGTACTGGCGGTAGCTTTGATTATTTTGAATTAGGGAAGTCACTATTTGACGAGGATGGCTTACTGAATGAAGAGATAGAAGAGTCACGCATTCGGGAATATGTGTGGTACAGCGAAACCAATGCGGCCTACTCCAAAGAACAAGCTAAAAGTGCTCATACTCATTTATTAGGCTCTAAAAATAAAACTGACTATTACTTTTTTTATGAAAAGGAGACCATTACCACACTCAATCATGACTTTTTAGCTACCATTACTCAAAAGGCTGATCAGTATGTGATTTACGCAGATAATTGCCTCCTATCTATAAAATTTATGCGAGAAAGGAACATTATCTATAAGAAAATCCCACGGGATATTACGAGGTTTTAAGAAAATGGAATTAAAGCCATATCAACAGAATGTATTGGACGATTTGGAGCTGTACTTGGAGTATGTACAGGAAGATCATAATTATGCTAAGGCATTTAATCGTTTTTGGGAGGATAGAATTGGTGCTTACAATTCAGTGACTGGTGATGGCATGCGTCCCTATAGAGACAATGTCCCAGGGGCGATACATGCATGTATAAAAGTTCCAACAGCAGGAGGAAAGACTTTTATAGCAGTAAATGCGCTTCGCACTATATTTAATGCTTTTGATACAAATAAACCTAAAGCCGTAGTGTGGTTAGTTCCTTGGCGAAATTTGTTAGATCAATCTTTTAATGCCCTATCTGACCCAGAGCATCCGTATAGACAAAAGCTAAATGCATTATTCAACCACCGTGTCGGTGTTTATAAGAAGGATGATTTGCTACAAGGAGCTAACTTTAATCCCACGATTGTAGAGGAGCAGTTGAGTATTTTTGTTATGAGCTTTGCGAGTCTTCGAGCGCGAAGAAAGGAAGATCGTAAAGTATTTGAAGAGAATGGTCAGCTTGCAAGTTTTGCTAATAGCTTTAAATCAGGCAATCATGTTTTAGAGGGGACAGATGAGACAGCACTAATTAATGTACTTAGAAAACTTAATCCTGTGGTAGTGCTTGATGAGAGCCATAATGCCGAAACAGATTTAAGTGTTGAAATGCTTCAGGATTTACGTCCGAGCTTTATTCTTGACCTTACCGCAACACCAAAGAGTAATAGCAACATTATTAGCACCGCTTCAGCTATCGCGCTTAAGCGAGAGCACATGGTCAAACTACCTGTGATTGTATATAATCATCACGACAAAAATGAAGTTGTAAACAGTGCCCTGCATTTACAGAGCAAATTGGAACGACTTGCAAAGAAAGAGCATGAAAATGGCGGTAAATATATTCGACCAATCATTCTTTTTCAGGCTCAAGCTGATCGAAATGAAGATTCAACCACCTTTACCAAGATTAAGGAGCAATTAATTGAGCTTCAGATACCGGAAGAACAGATTGCTATAAAAACGGCAAATGTAAATGAGTTGAATGATGTAGATTTAATGTCACCAGACAGCTCTATTCGCTATATAATCACGATTAATGCTCTAAAAGAAGGTTGGGATTGTCCATTTGCCTATATCTTAGCTTCTTTAGCCAACCGCTCTTCAGCAGTTGACGTTGAACAGATATTGGGTAGAGTATTGCGTCAACCATATGTTCAAAAACACACTTCCCCACTTCTTAATTTATCATATGTACTTACTGCATCCAATCAGTTTGCAGCGACGCTCGAAAATATTGTTAATGCTTTACAAGCTTCAGGCTTTAGTAAGCGTGACTATCGAAAGAAGGATCGTATTGAAGACTTAACTCCTTTACAAAAGGACCCCTTAGAGCAGTTGGTGATGCCAGATTTTGACCATGAGGATAATGAGGAGGAATTAATTGAAATAAAAAATATTACTTTCCGTCCCGGTATACCTGAACAGGAGGAGCAGAAAAACGAAATTGTCTCTGATATTGAGAAAACAGCGATAACAGAAAGTGAAGAATTTGAACGGAAAATTTCCAATACTGAAGTTACAGAGGAAGAATCATTAAGTGATGTACCAAATGCGGGGGTGAATATGTATAGAATGAAAGATCACTTTAAAGATGAGGCTCTTAAGATTAAGCTACCTCAGTTTTATATAGAAGTAATCGGAAATTCACTATTTGGCACAGAATCAAAGAAAGTTTTATTAGACCAGGAAAATCTTTTGGAAGGCTTCAGACTTAGTACGAAAGATACTGAGCTAAACTATTCCGAATTAGATTCTGAACTCTATAAAGTTGATATAGAGGAAAGCACTGAAGGACAGGCAACACCTTCATTCGCAAAAATCGAAGATGAACGTTTTAAAGATCCATTGATAGATTTTATCGTTTCACAACCGAAAGAAACTCAGATTAAAAGTGTGACATATGCAATAATTAATCTTATAGGAAGCATGTATCCCATACCAGAAGAAGAAATAAAAATTTATATCAACAGGATTCTTAGCGGTTTAAATAGTGAACAGCTGATACATTGTGTTCAGCACAAATACACTTACAAAGACTTAATTAAGCATAAAATTCGTGGGCTTGCTGATGAACATGCTGAAAAAGAGTTTCAGAAGAAGGTTGATACCAAGAAGATTAAAGCACTACCAAGTTATAAGTTAAAAGAGAAGATTACTCCAGGAAACTTAGCGCCCAGTATTCAAGCTTCATTATACGAGAGGGAGGGCGAAATAAATAAATTTGAAGAGCAAATTCTTCTTAGCATATCCAATTTGGACAATGTGAAATTTTGGCACCGCAATCTTGGAAGAGGAAAAGGTTTTGCCATTAATGGCTTCAAGAGTAATCATTATCCTGACTTTCTGATTTACACAAATAAAGGGAATGTGGTCATCATTGAAACTAAAGGTGATGATCGTGATAACTCTGACAGTATTGCTAAGAATAAACTTGGGAAAAAATGGGCAGAGTTATCGGGTGGTAATTACCATTACTTTATGGTATTTAATCAGAATGCTATTGAGGTTGCATACAACGCAAATGAGATACGGGGGATAATTTCTGAGCTGTAGTATATCACATAAAGTTATCTTAATAAAAAATATACTCTGACTACATAAAAAATCTTACTTGATAAGGATAAGATTTTAAGTTTGGCATTCTTTTGATTGTTCTGGACAAGACTTGTGCATATGTCATTGTAACTGGTAGTTTGGTATATACTGCATCATTATTCCAGTCCATTTTAGTTAATCCCAATATTTCTTTACAATCTTGAATCATACTTCCATGCCCTGCAAATCTTTTGATTAAAAGTGGTTTTGGAATACCCTTTCCTTCTTTGTAATAATTTTTTCCGGAGAAATTTGTCATATTACCTTGCGTCCAAAGAAGCATTTCATAATCATCTATTTGAACACATGCCCCCCTATCAACTGGGTAAAAATCTGAAAAACCTTTATTCCATTGGGGCTTTTTAACAATTTTAGTTCCTTGCCAATTAACCGATTCTTGTATATGTAATAAATTCACATCTTCAATAGAATGCAAAGCATCATAACAACCTTTAATTTCTTCATTTTTGAAGTCTGTTGATTTATGAACTACTACCCTTCTCGGCAATTGGCCATTGTGCCTTTTTTGATATAGGTTTAAGCTTCTTGACATTAAATTACCCATATCATTTCTATTCAAAAATGGATTTCTATAGTGCATATTCACATTCTGAGTTTCGTATGTTAGAAACTCAAGGCCACTGCCGTCTGAATCAAATACTTGACTACAACAAGTTATAAATCTATTCTTGTCACCATCATTTTTTAAAGAGTAACTTATACCAATAAATGCTGTTGATGGTGAAATATTAGCCAATTTCCAAGGCACCCCACCAGCCTTTGTGTATAATGCAATTGACAATCTCCACATTACGCTCGCCCTACAATGATAGTTTAATGCACTATCCTCAAGTATAATCTGTGAAGGTATTCCGAATTGTGCAGTAATAGCCTTTAAATAATCATGTAAATCAAAATCTTCATGACCTTCATTTTTATAAACAAAACAATGCCTCCATCTTTCAGGCAAATAAATTAAGACTACATCAAATTGGGATTTTTGACGGTTTAAGACTGCTAATGCGTTACTCAATGCTTCAGCTAAGCACAAATGCGGTTTTTCATTTGAATTTAATCTTTGATCTAATTGACTCGGCAACTCTATCAATGTATTAGGTGGTCCAACAGCAAAATTGACCCCAAATATATTTTTGAACCCTGGATAATCAATAAGATATTGTTTTCTTTCTCTTGGTTCATGAGCATTTCTAAGTTCACGGAATAAGTTTTTAATAACTCCTCTTGTTCCAAAAGGTACAATTACTGCAATTCTAATAGGGTCATACACATCACCAACTGTTGATTTTGAGTATGGCCCAAATTTTTTGAGACCTATTAATGGATGAATTGAATTGTCTTCAACTCTATCAAAATGAAAAGAAAGTAATGGTTCGCTGATAATTTCATACGATGGAAATTTTAGATTCATAGATTCTATCCCTTTTGCCAACTAAACGCAGTCTTTGCATTAATTTTAAATTCTGCATTAATTCCATTATTCATGTCAAAACACTTTAATTGTTTTGATTTCTTCCCTCCAGTTAAAATAATACTCCAATAATTAATAAGATCATCCGCTACTTTATTATACCGAGTTGCCAACCTTTCTCTAATATATTCACCTACGAAGATCTTTTCTTCCTCAGTAACATCGCCATAATCAGCGAATACTGTCGGCTCAATTAATAGCCAAAGTTTATCATAGCGCATTTCGAGTTTTAATTTTACAGCTTCATACCAATTAATATTGGTTTTATTGATTTGTCCGTAAAGTTCTTTTAATTCCGCTTGAAGTTTTACATAAATTGGATTGTTAATTTCGCTTTTGTCAACTAACAAAAAATAAGTACTCCCTTTGCGTTTTAATTTTACTGGCAATTCTCTTTGAAAGCTTTTTGCCAATGATTCATATAGAATTGCAAGATCCTGTGAGTCAAAATTCAACCTCTTTTCTGTTATTGAGATTAAATCGAACTCTTTTATCCCAAATGGAGTAAAAACTCTTTTAATTTCATCGTCACTACCAAAAGCAAGAACACCAACCCTCCTTCTATATGCAATAATGTCTGATTGGGAATTTACGATTGCTTCAAATACATCATTTTGATTCCCAATACTACACTTAATTAATCTTGCAGTTTTAGGCCAATCAGTTACTTGAAGTGCATTAAATCTGACAATAGGCCATGTACCATTGGATTTATTTTTTGGAGATTTGCTGACATAGTTTGGAAATTTATCAAGATAGGATCTGACTTCTAATGGAATGTGCTCCTTTTGCTTTAAAATATTATCAGTTAATTCGTCAAATGTCTCAACTTCAACAAAATTTGCATCTAAACCTTTATTTTTTGCTGATGCTATAAACCTTTTCACTCTTTCATGAATCTCTTCATTTGGTCGTTTAAACCAGAAAATGCCTCTTGGGTAGGGATTTTCTTTATTTAGTGATTTTTCAAACGTATCCATTATAGAATTATCTCTTCCGCTATAGCCAGCAATTGCTATACCAAATCGACTTGATGTTTCGATTAAAGCTTTTCTGAAATTTTCATCTTGAGACTTTAATTCCTGGTGCGTGTTTTTAAGTCTTGAAGACTGGAAATCTCCGTGCAGTTTCACCAAAATGGGCCATCTATTTTCATTTATTATATTGAGTAAATCAGAATTGTGATCAGTAAGATTAAAAACATTTAATTCCATAGAGGATTGGTATATGTCAAAGCAAGAATCCTCAATAATTCGATCAAAATTAGTTGTCCAGATTAATCTAATATGATCCAATTTTATTAAAGCAGCGAATAATCTATTCCCTCTTGATGGGTTTCCATTTAATATGTGCTTTTCTAAATAATCTCTTCTATCCTTTGGTGATGGATATATTTCTTCAAAATAATATGAATATTCATAAGGAGAATTTTCATCTGGGCACTCAGGTAATGTATTCAAATACTCTTGAATTCTTCTTCTAACAAGCTCATCATTTAAATTTTCACACGATTTAATTGGAATTGACTTATCAGCACAATATTTACGTTTTTTGAACTCCCATATCATTTGACCGGCAGTTGGTACACCCGCAGTAACAGAAGCCCCAGCGCCTAAAAACCACATTATTTGATTGGATCTAAGTAATAATTGCGGTAAAACTGTTGATAATTCTATCTGCATCTTGATAAGAGATTTTTGTATCAAATAATAATTTTCTTCTTAGATAATTATTGAAAAAATTAATCGAATAAATTAAAGCTTGAACTAAGCTAAAAAAAATTATGCCTTTAAAAGTAGATCATTTCACTCAAAAAAGTAAAGTTTCTTCCAATTTACTCATATCATTGCAGGAGAACATATAAAACCGTTTTACTTATATAATAACCTCTAAATTCTTGTTAATTTTTTGTTTTCCATACCCTGCCAATAAGCCAGTAATTTTGCCCCTAATCTGTGTTGAACGAAAACACAATCACAGATGGCCGAACTTTCCCAGCCACATACCGGAGATTTAAACGAACTGCCTCTTAATGGTCAAACCATTAAAGAAAAAGGCAATTCTACGGCAGGACGTCCATCGATGGAGTCGTGCCTGGGTAGAGATAGACCCTCTTATGTAGATGGACCCTAAGCCAGAATGCGAAATTATGCATACTTAGTGAAGCTTTCGTATTTTAATTCTTCCTTTCGGAGTTTCACAGGATTCATAGTGGGTGAGGGCGATAACTTTTAGATTTGTTTTTGGCAGAAGGAATGACCATACCATATTGGTTTAGGTATATTTTTCTAACACGATCTCAAGCGATCCAAGACCTCCTCCTTTACCTGTTGGTCATACCAGGCGGCCCACTAACGGGGAGTTAATTTTCCAAACCTGCTCTTTACTTTCTCTTAAAATGCTTGGTATATTTATTTCCTAATTTTTTTGGTTTAATTTTTCGGAACTCCTCTATAGAATTTCAACCTAAAAGAAAAGGAGTCGCCCCCTTCTCTTTCCCTTCTAAGCAGCCTGACCGTTATTTACAGTTTCGGCATACTCTTCTGGTTCTTTATAATCAGGCCTCTCTATCACGCGGGTATACTCTCCGCTAGGAAGTACAACTTCTCCATTCTTGCCTTTATAAGGCAGGATGGATTCAATATTAGCATAGGTGCGCTCATCTGTCTCGTTTTTTACTATGAAAAGCGTTGCATTTTGGCCAACTAGACTCTCTAAATTGACGCCCTGCTGAAGCTCATCCGCTGTGTACTTGCTTCCTCTCCATTTCTCAAGAAATTTGCGCAGGGATGACTTCTCGTTCAAACTGCGAGTAAATCGCTTACCAACTATGAATCGCTTTCCGGTTTCCTCATCGGTGGTTTCCAGCTCAAAGATCAAAGAGACTTTCTCTTTCTGGCCCCAAGGGGTTTCCAGTGCTCCTAGGTTCACAGCATCCACCAGTACAGCTGAATGCAACCCCTCGTCCGGCGTTGGATATAGTGAAGGGTCTTCTCGTATAATTAAATCTGACATAATATTACCTCTTTTTTTATTTCACGACAAAACGCCGTGAGGTTGTGGTTTTTATGAATTTCTTACAAAGCGCTGGGTAATTTTGCTTTATTTTCGTGGTGTCTAAACGACGAGTGGTTTGATTCTTCCACGTAATCAGGTCACGTCCAGCTACTACAAGGCGCTCTGCAGTTCTGATCTCGTGCTTCAGAAAAACCTCCAGTACTTCTTTTTGATACTCCAAGTCACTGATTTTTTCGCGTACCCGTTTCAACTCTTTATAATACTCAAAGCTATCCGGGCTAGCCTCGACGACACTGCCGTCCTTGGCATCAGGGAACAGAAGCATCATGTCCTCGTTATTGATCGGATCGGGTGCTATATCCTGCTGGATGTGCAGAGTCCACCACTGAATCAGCTTTTCGGTGTTTTGGCGGATGAACTGCTCATCACGCTTGATCAGGATCGGCTCGTGGAAGATTCCGGAATCGCGCTCAAAAATAGCGATGTAGCCGTAGTCATATCCGGTCAGCATCAGGTAATGCTGGGTTTGATAGTCCCAGTCTGATGGATACAGACCGTCCTCGTTTTTCAAACGGTAGCTTGTGGTGGATTTGATTTCGAGAACACCGGGTCCGTCGTGCTTTTCTGAGCTGAGAATCTGCCGGTCTATGTTGCCCCGCAGAAAACTATGCTCCGGATGCTGATACGGCTCGGATATATTGCGAAGCTTTAGACCGGTAGTCTTGGTGAATTTCTCGCTGATCATATTTTCAAGCAAATTGCCAAGTTCCATGATTGGAGTGCTATCAATCGGTTCGATCCGGCCTGTTTTCACAAGCCACAGATTCAGGGGTGTTTGATAGGATGACTGCCCGAGGGCTGCTGAAACTTCGCTCCCGCCGATATACTGCTTTCTGGCGTCCACCCATTGTTGAGTTGGTATGTTATCTAAGATTTTATGTGACATAAGTTTATTTCTTTTATAGATTTATGGAAATAAAAAAGGCCTCAATCTGAGGCCTTTTCATGGTTGGGGTTTGGCTCGTCTGGCTCATCACCCAGAAGCACAAGCTTCAGAATGCTTTTGACCAGCTCGCCGATGCTTTGAATCAGGTCTTTCATTTTTTCTTTCCTCCTGTGATGATGATCACAATTATTTTAATTATGAGTTGCATGGGTAGCTTCATAGGGCAAACACTTTGGAAATGTTTTGCTGATACCGTGCGGCATAGGCCGGGTCAAGTTCATGACTCACATAGTTGGTGAGGCGGTTATACAACTTCCACTGTGAAATTTTCCCGATTTCATGCTCGGCGATTACTTGCTCTGCAAGGCGCTTACTTACCTTATCGGAGACTTTTTCCATTAAGAATTCATCTACGATGGTATGCTCCAAGCGGTTGATCCGGTTCTGCAGCACAGGGAAATACTCCTTGGCTTCTTCAAGCTTTTCAGAGAGATTTTCAAATG
>JBBDIH010000172.1:0-4124 GCA_040880505.1 Minisyncoccota bacterium | reverse complement strand
AGCTTCATCTCTGGTATGTTATGGATGATGTAGAATTGTTATATAATTGTCTTGAACAGGGACTGAATAGATGGGGACAACTTGAAAGCTTTTGGGAACACGGGGGTAAAATCGAAGGGCTTCAGGATGAAACGATATCCATATTAAAGGAAAAGATTCGTTTGCTTGAACATTATCAGGATTTGATTCAGCAGGGGAGGCCAAAATTTATTGACAGGTCCATATTAGAACTTTCAGGTGCCATTTCCGGTAAGTTTATAGACGATGTTTCACAAAAATTAAATGAATTGGACGGTAATCCTGAATCGTTGCTTGATGCTTTGAAAAACGGTGAAATATCAGGCTTTAGATCAAATAAAATAGATGAACTCGAAAGCTATTTTATTGAAAAGGGTTTTATAGATGAGCGGGAACGACTGAGTGTAGATGAAATTCAGTCCAGAGCTCGGGTTTTTGTTTCTAAACTAAAAATTAGCGCGGAAGAGGCTGATGAATTCTTACGCCGTATAATAGGTGCTAATTAAAGTTTTTCCATTCTTTCTTCAAATAAATCTGAATCCCTCTCCCCGGCCGGTACCCCGGAAAAACAGATTCAAACTCCTCTCTCGCCTTTTCATAAGACTCATCAGAAATACTTTTGACGTGTTTGGCCAAAAACAGCAAAGCCAATGAAGGAGCTCTTGATTCTCCCTGGTTGCAGTGAATGAGAAAATTCCGGTCTTCTTCAAAATGATGTACAGCAAATTTCAAAAATGCGGTGAACGTCTCCGGCATAAAAAGCGGTACCGGCGGATCAATAATATTCAGGTAAAGATTCAACTCATCCTCCTTTACCAAATAATTGGGATGTGTATTTGGCAAACTCCCCAATTCCTTTCCAAAACGTAGGATGAGATTTTGGTGTGTACCAAAAATACCAGGAGTTAATGAGTACGTTCGTATCTAAACAATACATAGTCCCCGGTTAGAATGCATAATTTGCTCCCATAACCTTTTCTTCCATTTTCCCCATTTTCTGAACACTCGTGCCCATAATTTTGGAAAGGTCGCGGGCATTCAATTCCCCGGAATAAAATCCCTGGAAGGCTAAAGCGGGCAAGAGGGTCCCCAGTTTAGCAAGCACATTGTTGTAATGAGATCCACCGGATGATTTTTCAGCAGACCGATACCGGTCGAAGATTTGTTTGAGGCTTTCAAAATTTTCTTCCGAAATCAAGCGCATGGTTGAAAGTCTGCGAACCATCGCAGAAGGACTTACCCAGAGTTTTCTGCTGAGTGATTCCACCTGCTCTTTTTGCCATACGTGTGTATTTAATAGAGCACTGTGATCAGTTAGTTTTACCACCAACTTTTCCGGCATCAAGACCGCTGCTGAAAATCGGTTACACCATTGTTCAATTTCAGATTCAGACTCAAAAGGAGATCGTTCATGCAAGACGGACTCACCCAACAAGATATGTCCCAATTCATGCATCAACGTAAAAATTCGGGCGGTCACACTGTCATTTGAGTTGAAAGCTACAATAGGGATTGGGCGATAGTTAATGGCAAATCCCCTGACCTCTTCTATGGGAATGCCTGATATTTGAAAGGGGAGAATCCCATTTGCTTCGAGTGCTTTTCGCCAGGCTTTCAAGGCAACGTATTTCCCGTCCCAGCGTAATTGTTCTTCGAATGAAACACCTAACCACTTTCGGGTTTTTTGTGCGGCCTCTTCAGGGCTATCCGTAAGTTGAAATTCCAGAGGGATCTTACTAACCGTTTCGTTGAGTCTTTCATATAGTTCAATAGTCACGTTGCGTCTTTGTAACATGTCTTGAACTTCTAGGGCAAAATTCCTGGAATCTTCTTTAGGGTTAGATCCATAAACCCTGCGCATCTCCAGTCGCGGTTCAGATTCCTGAGGGGGTTCTTTTAAATAAAAGAACGATGTGCTTCTTCCCAGTGCTTTTGCAACAATATTGAGCTGACGAAAGGTGGGACGGGTTTCTCCTTGCTCCCATTCAAGATATCTTTCTATTGATACTCCGGCTCTTTTTGCAAGCTTTTCAGGGCTATAGTTTACCCGTTCTCTTGCCCATAGCAGAATGTTGTGATTGATATGCGGCCTGACATTATTCATTCATTTTGATCCTAATAAGTGAATATATAAAACTTATATGATATGTGGTTTATTGGTGTTTGAGTCAGAAAATTTATAGAAATCAAAACACCCCATCCAATGATTTAGCCTTCAAAATCCGCTCTCGTGAAGCATATCGTGGACTTTGAGGAGCTTTACCCGGACTATTCCCAAGTGGCACTCTCTTAATCTTTTCTGCCGGTTCGCTAAAGTAGAGGAATGTTTTTGTCAACAGGAGATCAATTTGGGGTTGATCAATAAATTTTTTCAGCCGAGACTTTTTTAACCAAAAATCTCAGCATAAGCCTCTTCAAGCATCTTAACCTCATCATTGGTAAGACTTGAAAACTCTTTGTTCCTGGCTCTGTTAGATAAACTGCCATTATTTTGCCGCAGAAAACCAATAAGATTCTCTATGGTTTTGTCTGGCATATCAAAATATTCCTGAATGAAATTTCTCATTTTGTCATGATGCTCAAGATACTGCACTTCTTCCGGGAGTGTTTTGAGAACGGTTTCCTCTACACATTCGTAGAAAAACTCCGCTTGCTTCGTTGCATCAAAGTAGCGGTATAAATCGATGGTTTCATTTAACACTTCAACATTACCATCCGGAGTTGATTTCCACTTAATGAAATCAAGGCGTGGTTTCGAGAATGACTCCAAAACTTTTTTGTACTCATCAATCCGGTCCAAAATTACAGCTGAAACCGGAAAAATGAGGCCTTTAGGGGAGAAATCTTTTCTGGCCAATACATGATGAAAGATATACCGGTGCACACGACCGTTCCCATCAGCAAAAGGGTGGATAAATACAAAACCATAGGCAATGAGTGTAGCTGCCAATACAGGATCATATGCACTGTCAATAAGAGACTTATTGGTCTTTAGTAGTCCTCCAATGAGCTGAGGTATATCTTGCCACCTGGCAGAGATATGATCAGGGACGGGTTTACTGTTCACACGGTCATGAACACCAACAAACCCTCCCTCTGTACGCCAGCTCATTTCCACAAATCTTCTGTCCTCAATCACAATTTCCTGTAAACGAAGCAGTTCATCTTTAGTAAGATCTTTTTGACCAGCTTGTCCGATTGCTTTGCCCCATCGTTGAGCCCGGTTTTCAGGAGGAGTTTCTCCTTCAATAGCGTAAGAAGCCTTAGAGTCTTTTAGCAGCAGAAAAGCCGCAGCTCGTGATAATAGATCCGGATGTACTTTTCCTATCGTATCCTTTACTTTTTTTTCCAGCTCTTCAGCGCTAAAACGCTCAAGAACTTCAGTACGATGTATTAACGGACAGAAATCTTTATTTCCCGGCAGATTATTCCAAACGCGATGCCGTTGGGATCTTTGTCGGGGGCCGGGATATTGTAAGCTGGGGTCAAGCGCCTCAACATAGTTACCTGTCTGGGTATCTTCTATCTCCAATGTTTCCCCCATCAGCCATTCATAGAAAAACCAAATTCGCCTGCTATTTCGTCCTGTAGGCTGATCTTTGACAATCGCTTCAATTTCTTTTCTTTCTACAGTCTCAAAAACCTTTTTAAGTACCAGCAGATTTACTCCCTCATACCTAAATGCAAAGGTAAGGTGACCAAGGAGAGTTGGAGTCGGTTCTTGTACCGTTTTAAATACACGCCATTTACCTTCTATATAGCTTCTGTGCTTTTCACTTATAGCTGATATCAAATCAGGTAAAGGTACTTCTAATTCATAGTAATGTATTAAAGCACTATATCCAGCCAGCTTCATTCCGGTTTTTGGAAGTGCATAATTTCTGAAAATGGTTATATTTTCTTCAAATCGATTATTTTTAGCCATAATTTATAAATATTGATTACTATTTATTTGAGTACCAATATCGTTAAAACCGATTACTTTTTATAAAAAATGTTTATAAATAGGGGTTATTTATTAAAATCGGTTATTTTTTTAAGAAATTCACCAAAAAGGTCTTTTAACAAAAAGAGGGCCTCGAAGGAATTAAAAATAGAAGAGCTAG
>JBBDIH010000171.1:24839-26554 GCA_040880505.1 Minisyncoccota bacterium | reverse complement strand
GTAATTCCTTTAATAGATACTAAGGCCTTCCAATCACTAGGATTTAAGAATCAACTTGGCTTTGCTTCTGCAATATTTCCTGCTGCTACACATACTAGAAAACAGCACTGTTTAGGTGCGTATGAGAGAACTAAAAGATTAATGGAGATGTGGAAAAAATATGGTTTTGTTAATGAGAAAGAAGCAAAAAATTTACCAATATATGCGCTTTATCATGATGTGGGGCACGGTCCTTTTTCTCATGTGACAGAAGGCTTAGGTTCAGTTGATCATAATGAAAGAGGTATGAGTTTATTTGAAAACTTGAAAGATGTATTTGAAAAATCAGGTTTTGATTACCATTTTATACATGATATGTTTTCAAGAAAAAACTCTTTGTATTTAGGAGTTTCTGATAAGAACTTAGGAATGGAAAAATTAGATTATCTGGAAAGAGACGCTTATTACACAATAGGTGAGAGACCAGGAATGGAGTTTCTTACTCATCATATTTATTTTATTAACAATAAAATAGTTATTGATCAAAGTGCGGTAGATGCCGCAAAAGATGTGCAAGATTTTTATATAAAAATGTATAAGCATGTTTATACCAGAAAAAAGGCTGCAATCATTCAAAGATTAATAGAAAAAATGACTCACATATTAATGAAAGATGGCCTAGATGAAAGTACTTTATTTGATTTAACAGATTATGGTCTTTTTGGTAAATTTGAGTCTTCAAATAATAAAATTTTAAAATCACATTATAATAATTTTATGATGGGTGATTTTCCTAAGCTTGCATTAGAGTTTGTTTATGAAGACATAGAAATTTCCCTTGATGAAATAAAGACAATAAAAAGAAAAGGCATTGAACCGAAATTTTTTGATAAATTAGTTGTATCTAATAAATTCAAAGATGTTGATTTTTTAGAGAAACTTGAAAATGAAATAGGTGAAATAGCGGAGGTCCCTGGAAATAATATATTTTTGATTCCAGCTTCCAAAAGAAGATTTGAACCAGATGATTTAAATGTTTACACTCAAGAAGGTTCAATTAAAAAAATAAGTAATATTTATCCTAATCATTTCAAGGCAATGAAAGAATATGGACGATCTCACATGAGTTTTAGGATTGCTGTTCATGAAGATTATAGAAGAAAAATATTTAACAAATCAGAAGAGATAAAGAAATATATTATAGATTTAGCAAGTAATATTTTATAAGTAATTCACCCCGTTAGAGATAAATTAATTTATATATTAAAATTAATAATCAAATAACAATGAAAAACAAAAGGTACAAATTAACAATTAATAGATACGATTGCCTAAAGGCAATCTATCTCTAACGGGGTGAAACCAACAATTGGATTAGAAATACACATAGCAGCAGAGACAAAAACAAAGATGTTTTGTAGCTGCAAAAATAATCACAGCGAAAATAAACCAAACGAAAACGTTTGTCCTATTTGTTTAGGTCATCCAGGAACTCTGCCAACTATAAATAAAAAAGCAGTTGAACAAGTTTTGAAATTGGGGCTAGCTTTAAAGGGAGAGGTAACTAAAAAAACTAATTTTGATAGAAAAAGTTATTTTTATCCTGACCTGCCGAAAGGTTACCAAATATCACAGTTTGATAATCCTTTAATAAAAGGAGGAGAGTTAATTGGTGTTGGAATAACTAGAATACATTTAGAAGAAGATGCTGGAAGATTACTTCACTCTGATGAAGA
>JBBDIH010000171.1:0-24739 GCA_040880505.1 Minisyncoccota bacterium | reverse complement strand
TAATTCTAGTTTAATGGATTTTAACAGAGCTGGTGTTCCTCTTATAGAGCTTGTTACTGAACCCGATATAACTAGTTCGGACCAGGCAGTTGAGTTCGCTAAAGAATTACAAAACATTTTGAGATACATAGGGGTTTCTAGTGCTGACATGGAAAAAGGACAAATGAGAGTAGAAGCAAACATAAGTTGGGACATGGGAACAAAAGTGGAAGTAAAAAATATTAATTCATTTAAAGCAGTGAAAGGAGCAATTGAATTTGAATTAAAAAGACAAAAAGAATTAATAGAATTAGGAAAGAGAGATGAAATAGTTCAAGAAACTAGAGGATGGGACGGAACAAATAAAAAAACTGTTTCTCAAAGATCAAAAGAATCAGCGCATGACTATAGATATTTTCCGGAACCAGATTTACCACCATTGGATTTATCCAAGTGGGATTTAGATAAATTAATAATAGACTTACCAGAATTACCATCTGATAAAAAGGAAAGATTTAAAAAGGAATTTAGTTTAAACGAGGGATCAGTTGATTCTTTAATACAAGACAAAGAAGAGGCGGGTTTTTTCGAGGAAGTGGCCTCTGAATTTAGAAATTTAAGCAAGAAAGAGGACTATAATCTTTTATTTAATTATTTTTCTAGTGATTTAAAGGGAATAATGAATGATAAAAAATCTAGCTTTTCTAATATTAAAATTACTCCAGAAAGTTTTGCTCATTTAGTTTTTATGATTGAAGAGGAAGAACTTTCTAGTCGTTTAGCTAAAAATGTTTTAGTAAAAATGTTTGAAACAGGGAAAGATCCAGAAACAATAAAAAATGAAGAAGGAATGGAAGTAATAGGTGGAGGTGAAAAATTACAAAAAATAATAAATGAGATAATAGAAGAAAACCCTGATCCAGTAGAGGATTATAAATCCGGGAAAGAAGAAGCCTTAAAGTTTTTATTAGGACAAGTTATGGCAAAAACTAAAGGACAGGCCGATCCTCAAGAAACAAAAGAAATTATTAAAAAAACTCTTAGTTAATCTAAGAGTTTTTTAATTCATTTATAAAATCTTCTATTTTTTTTGTTCCTATGTCTCCTTTTTCTCTATCTCTTATTGAAACTACTTTTTCTTCTTTTTCTTTATCTCCAACTATTAAAGCATAAGGAGCTTTATTAACTTCAAAGTTTCTAATTCTTTTTCCAAGTGTTTCATTAACTTCAGGTATTTCAACTCTTATATTATTCTCTTTAAGTTTATCTTTTATCTTTTCTGCATATTCAATTTGTTTTTCACTGATGGGTAATATTTCAACCTGAACAGGAGATAACCAGAAAGGAAATGCTCCAGCAAAGTGCTCTATTAGTATTGCTAAAAATCTTTCATAAGAACCAAGTATTGCACGATGTATCATGACTGGAGTTTCTTTATTTCCCTTTTCATCCACGTATTCAAGTCCAAATCTTTTTGGCATAGCAAAATCAATTTGAATAGTTGCTAATTGCCACTCTCTTCCTAGTGAGTCAGTAAATACATAGTCTAATTTAGGACCATAAATCGCAGCTTCACCTTCTATTCTTTTTGCATCTAAATTTAGCTCATCACTAACTTCTTGAAGCATGCTTTCTGCCTTCTCCCAATCAGATTGTTCTCCTATATATCCATCGAGATTTTTCGGATCTCTTACAGATAAAGAAACCCAGTGTTTTCCAAACAACCCTATACTTGAGTAAAATTCTTCTATTATTTTTCCTATATTTTCAGCCTCTTGTTTTATTTGGTCTGGTCTGCAAAAGATATGGCCATCATCAACAGTAATAGACCGAACTCTAGTAAGCCCTCCTATTTCTCCAGGCTTCTCATCTCTGTACTGCATAGTGGACTCCATATATCTAATAGGTAGATCTTTATAACTTCTTGGTTGTGAGGCGTATATCTGTGTGTGATGTGGGCAGTTAACTGGCTTCATTACAAATTCATCATAGTGACTTATAACTTTAATTAATTCATCTCCAAATTTATCTGCGTGTCCGGATGTTTCATACAGTTTTCTTTTTGCTATATGAGGAATTGTAACTGGTTGCATGCCATATTTTTCACTTATTTCTAGGAGCTTATTTTGTAGTTGATTTCTTAAAATTGTGCCTTTAGGTGACCATAAAGGAAGACCAGCTCCTACCATTTCTGAAAAAGAAAATAGATCCATGTCTTTTCCTATTTTTCTATGATCTCTTTTTTTAGCTTCTTCTTGTTTCTCTAGAAACTCATCCAGCTCTTTTTTTGTATTAAAGGCTAAGCCATAAATTCTGGTTAGCATTTGATTTTTTTCGTCACCACGCCAGTATGCTCCAGCTATGTGAGTTAACTTAAAAGCTTTTGGATTTATTTTAGATGTGTTTTCTACATGACCACCTCGACAGAGATCATTAAAAATATCACCAGTTTTGTAGGTTGTAATTTTTTCACCTTTTTTTTCGAGTTCCTCTATTAAGTCTAGTTTAAATGGTTGATCTTTAAATAAATCGCGTGCTTCATCAGGAGATATTTCTTTTCCTGAAAAAGGAAGATTATCTTTTATCATTTTTTTGATATCTTTTTCGATTTTTTTAAAATCTTCTTCAGTTATGTTTTTGTTTTCTGGAAATAAAATATCATAATAAAATCCATTATCTGTTGTTGGACCAATTCCTAATTTAGCTTCGGGCCAATGACTTAAAATAGAAGCAGCCAATAGATGAGCTAGAGAGTGCCGTATATTTTCTAATTTTTGTTTCTCCATTGCGTTTATTATAACTTATTTTAGTTTTTTGACTTGATTACAAAGTATTTTAGGTTCGCTTCCTCTCCAGGAGACTCTGCCTGTTGTTATTATTGGAGTTCCTTCTTTCCAAATTTCTTTTGTTTGAGATAATATTTTTTTAAAAACTAATAACTCTAATCTTTCAGTTTCGTCTTCTATTGTTACAAAAAGCATAGGATCACCTTTTTTAGTCGTTACAGATTGAATCTTTGTTATTATGCCTCCAATTATTAATTTTTCTTCAATACCTTCATCTTCATCATGTCCTATTAATTCTTTTATAGGTTTTATTTTACCTTTAAATTTTTTAGACCAATAAGAAAATGGATGCTCTGTTAGATAAAGACCTAAAAGATCTTTTTCCCAATCTAATAAAATCTTTTTATCAACTGGTTCTGCTTCTTCAAGCTTAATATCAGAGTGATTACTTTTTCCAAATAAATCACTTTGATCACTTTGGTTTATTTTTCTTGACGCTTGATTAAATTTAATAATATTTTCTATATTTGCTAATAATTTACCCCTGCTTTCTCCAAAAGAATCAAAAGCACCACATTTTATTAAGCTTTCAATTGATTTTTTATTTAAATCTCTATGGTTAATTCTAGATAAGAAATTAGTGAGATTTTCATATGGTCCACCATTTGTTCTTTCTTTTATAATTTCTTCAACTATGTTGTATCCTAAGTTTTTAACTCCTAACAAGCCAAATCTTATATTATTATCATCGTCTATTGCGAAGTTTTTTGAGCTTTGATTTATGTTTGGAGGTAAAACATTTATATCCAAGTGCTTTGCTTCTTGTATTAATAAATTAGTTCTATCCATGTCACCTGCTATGTTTTTTAGCCATGCTGTTATGAACTCAACTGGATAATTAGCTTTTAGATAGGCAGTTTGATAACTAATCATTGCGTATGATGCTCCATGAGAACGGTTGAAGCCATATCTAGCAAAAGGAGGGAAAAGTTCCCAAACTTGTTGGGCAGTTTTTTCATTAATCCCATTTTCTTTCATTCCGTTAATTAATTTTTCTTTTTGTTCATCAAGAAGTTTTTTTATTTTTTTACCAATAGCTTTTCTAAGTATGTCAGCTTCAGCAAGAGAGAAGCCAGCAAGGTCTCTTGCGATTCTCATCATTTGTTCCTGGTATATTCCAACACCATATGTAGGGGAAAGAATAGGCTTTAATTTTGGATGTAAGTATGTAATGTCCTCTAATCCCTTTTTTCTTCTTATATATAGAGGAATAAGATCCATTGGTCCTGGACGATATAAAGATATCATAACTATTATGTCCTCTAGTTCTGTTGGCTGAAGTTCTTTTAAGTATCTTCGCATACCAGAAGATTCTAGCTGGAAGACTCCTATTGTTTCTGCTCTTTGAAAAAGTTTAAATGTCTCATCATTGTCTAGTGGTATCTTGTCTATTTTAATTTCTTTTTGGTGATACTCTTTTATTAATCTTAGAGTTTCTTCTATTATTGATAGATTTCGCAGTCCTAAGAAGTCCATTTTCAAAATACCTAAATCTTCTACGCTGTGCATTTCAAATTGAGTAATAATGCTGTTTCCTCCTTGAGGAGCCTTTTGGAGTGGTAGATATTTTGTCAGTGGTTTTGGAGCGATTACTATTCCACATGCATGAACTGAAGCATGTCTTACTGTACCTTCAAGTTTTTTAGCTGCTTCTATTAAATTTTTAACTTCTGGATTGTTATTGTATTTCTCTTTTAATTCACTAACTGTTTTAAAGGCTTTTTCTATAGATGTATTGAAAGGAATTAATTTAGCTATTTCATCACAAAATCCATAAGACAATCCTAAGGCTCTACCGGTATCTCTAATAGAAGCTCTAGCCATCATAGTTCCAAAAGTTATTATTTGAGCAACATGATCGTTTCCATATTTTTCTCTAACATAAGCAATAACTTCATCGCGTCTAGTATCGGCGATATCAATATCAATATCAGGGACTTGAATTCTGGCAGGATTTAAAAATCTTTCAAAAAGAAGGTCATACTCTATAGGGTCCATATCTGTTATGTCTAGTATGTAAGAAACAATACTTCCGGCTGCTGAACCTCTACCAGGACCCACAACTATGCCATGTTCTTTTGCCCAATTAACAAAGTCAGCAACGATAAGGAAGTAGTTAGCAAAGCCTGTTTTTTCTATTACTTCTAGTTCTTGCTTAATTCTTTCTATAATTTCTTTTGTTGTTCTTTTGTATTTTTCAGGAAGTTTTTTCTTGATAATCTTTTTAAGATAACTTATTTCTGTTTCTCCTTTTGGAATTTTAAAGTTAGGCATTTTACTTACTCCTAACTCTATTTCTACATTACACTTTTCTGCAATTTTAATAGTATTTTCAATAGCTTCTGGGATATCTTTAAATTCTTCTATCATTTCTTCGGGAGATCTTAAAGATATATCGAATTCTTTTAAACTAAATCTGTCTTTGTTTTCAAGTTCGTTGTTTGTTTGAATTGCTAAAAGTATTTCATGTGCAGTTTGATCTTCTCTATCTATATAATGAGAGTCATTAGTGGCAACAACAGGTATATCTAGTCTTTTTGAAAGTTCCAAAATAGATTCATGAATTTCTTTTCCATGAGGTTGTATTTCTAGATAATAATCATCACCAAAAACTTGTTTATACCATTTAGCAGTTTCTTCAGCTTCTTCTTTATTTTCTTTTTTTAAAAAAGATCCTATTTCTCCGGACATGCAACCAGAAAGACAAATTAAACCTTCACTGTGTTTTCTTAAATATTCTCTATCTATTCTTGGTTTATAGTAAAAACCTTCTATATTAGAATCCGTAACTATTTTGAGTAAGTTTTCCCAGCCAGTATTGTTTTTTGCTAGAAGGATTAAATGAAATCTTTCTTGGTCTTTCTTGGTTCCTTTAGAGGTCATGCCATTAGGAGCTATATATACTTCAACTCCTAATATAGGTTTTATATTTTTATCTTTAGCATTTTTATAAAACTCAATTGCTCCATACATATTGCCATGATCAGTTAGGGCAATAGCTGACATTTTATACTCTTTAGCTTTATTAACTATTTGATGAGTTTTTGATAGTCCATCTAAAAGAGAGTAATGAGAGTGGACATGAAGATGAACAAAATTGTTTTTCATTACATTTATAATATCTGATGAAATCAATTCAGTAAATTTTTATGTTAAAATTACCACATGAAAGGTTTAGGAAAATTTTTATCTTTTATTGCTGGCGTAATGATTGTTTTAATTGCGGCTAGTATTCCTTACTTCAATAAAATTACCGAAATTGAAAGAAAATCTCAGATAAAAATAAATGAACAAATAATAATAGCTGAAGTTGTTTCTAAAGAAGCAGATATAAGAAAAGGTCTTTCTGGTAGAGAAAGCATTGGGATAAATGAAGGAATGCTTTTTCTTTTTGATGAAGCTTCAATAAAAACTTTCTGGATGAAAGACATGAATTTTCCTATTGATATAGTTTGGATACGTGATAACAAAGTGGTTGGTATAGAGGAAAATGTTAAACCAGAGTCTAGAGTAGAAGATAATGAATTATCTCTTTATGTTTCACCAGAAGAAGTAGATAGAGTTTTAGAATTAATGGCAGGACGAACAAGGATATTAAGAGCTGGCGTAGGAGATGAGGTAAGCATAAGACCATTAATACCGTCTTTGTAATAAACCTCATCTAACTTATAATTATTAATAACAATAAATAAATTATGGCAAAAATAGCAATAAATGGTTTTGGTAGAATAGGTCGTCTTTTTTTAAGGCAAGCATATGATAAAGAGGATATAGAGATAGTAGCAATAAATGATTTAGGTGATTGTGAAAACTTAGCTTATCTTCTTAAGTATGATTCAGTTTATCGAAAGTATAATAAAAAGGTAGAAGTTAAAAATAATAACATTGTAATAGAAGGAAAAGAGATTAAGTTTTTTCAAGAAAAAGATCCATCTAAATTACCTTGGAAAGACTTAGGAGTTGATATTGTAGTGGAGTCTACTGGAGTATTTAACGAATATAATAAAGCTAAAGCCCATATAAATGCAGGAGCAAAAAGAGTTGTTATAACTGCTCCAGCAAAAGATGATGGAGTTGAAGGTGCTACGGTTTTGATGGGTGTTAATGAGGGAGATCTTGAAAAAGTAGTTTTAACCTCTAATGGTAGCTGTACGACTAATGCGGCCTCTCCTATTATTCAAGTATTAACTGAAGAATTAGGCATAGAGAAAGCCATCTTGAATACTATTCATGGTTATACAGCAACTCAAAGTTTAGTTGATGGAGTATCGAAAAAACCGAGAAAAGGAAGAGCTGCTGCACAAAATATTATTCCTTCAACAACTGGAGCAGCAATAGCTGTTACTAAAGCTATTCCAGAACTTGATGGAAAATTTGATGGAATTGCTCTAAGAGTTCCGGTTATTGTTGGTTCAATAGCAGATATTACCTTTATTTCAAAAAGAGAAACTTCAGTTGAAGAGATTAATGGAATCCTGAAAAAAGCAGCAAGTAGTCCAAGGTGGGAGGGAATAATGACCACAACAGAAGATCCGATAGTATCAAGTGATATTATAGGAGAACCATATGGCGCAATAGCTGACCTTAGTTTTACAAAGGTAGTTGATGGAAATTTAGTAAAAGTATTGTCTTGGTATGATAATGAATTTGGTTATGTTAGTACACTAATTAAGCACGTGATTAACGTGACTTCTCTTATTTAATTTTTAAAATATTATGACTATATATATAGGAAGTGATCATAGAGGTTTTCAATTGAAAAAACATATAAAAAATTTTTTAAGTGAAAAAGGTTATGAAGTATTTGATGTGGGTAATGAAGTTTATAATGAAAATGATGATTATGTAGATTTTGCTGCTAAGTTAGCAAAAAATATTTCAGTTGAATCAGATAAGTCAAAAGGAATATTAATTTGTGGTTCTGGGGTTGGAGTTGATGTTGTAGCTAATAAATTTCCTAATGTTAGATCAGCTTTAGTTCAGAGCACTAACCAAGCTTATGATAGCAGAAATGATGACGACACTAATATTTTGTCATTATCTGCAAATTATATAAACGAGAAAGATGCTGAAAAAATTGTTATGACTTGGATAGAAACACCATTTTCTAATGAAGAAAGGCATAGAAGAAGGATTCAGAAAATCTTAGATTTAGAAAGTTAAATTAATGATAGAAATAATACCTTCCATAAATTGTAAAAAAGAGGATTGTGTAATAAATAGATTTAAACAAATAAATTCTTTTAAAAGTGATTGGGTTCATATAGATATAGCAGATGGAGATTTTACTGATTGGAAAACTTGGAATAATCCTAAATTTATAAAAGAAAATATAAATACAGATTCCAAGATTGAAGTTCATTTGATGGTAGAGAAGTTAGATAATTATATTAATGATTGGATTGTTTTGGGTGTTTCTAGGTTAATAGTTCATGTAGAATCATATCCAGATTTAGAGTCTTTATATAATAAAGCTATAGAAAATAATGTAGAAATTATGTTGGCTTTAAAACCAGGTACTGATATTAGAGAGTTAAATAAATATAATAAAGATTATTATTCAGGAGTGCAGATTCTATCAGTTGATCCAGGACCTTCTGGCAGTGGTTTTCAAGAAATGGTTTTAGGAAAAGTAAAAAACTTACGAAAAATAGACGAAGATGTTAAAATTGAAGTTGATGGTGGTGTAACCGATAAAAACATAAAAATGATCAAAGAGGTAGGAGTGAATTATATTGTTTCTGCTTCCTATATTTTTAAAGGTAATAGTCCAAAAGAAAATTATAATAAATTAAAGAATGCCACATCTTCATGATAAAAAAATAAAAATTCTAGAAGAACAAGCTAATAGAATTAGAATTAGCTTAATAGAATCATTAATAGAAGCAGGATCAGGTCATAGTGCTGGTCCGTTAGGAATGACAGATATTTTTACGGCACTTTACTTTCATATAATGAATCACGATCCTAAAAAACCAGATTGGGAAGATAGAGATAGATTGATTTTATCAAATGGACACATTTGTCCTGTTCAGTATGCAACTTTAGCTCACGCAGGATATTTTCCAATAGAAGAATTAAAAACATTAAGAAAATTAAATACACGCTTACAAGGACATCCTCATCGAGGAGCTTTACCAGGAATTGAAAGTACCTCAGGTCCATTGGGATCCGGACTTTCGCAGGCTATAGGAATAGCTCTTGCTAGAAATTTAAATAATAAAAAATATAATATTTATTGCTTAACATCAGATGGGGAACATCAAGAGGGTAATTTTTGGGAAGCTGTTATGTTGGCTGGTAAACTAGGCACTAAAATGAGTCATTTAACAGTTGTTGTAGATAGAAATAATATTCAAATAGATGGACTTACAGAAGATGTTATGCCTTTAGAACCTTTTGCCGAAAAATATTTATCTAATAATTGGCATGTATTAGAGGTTGATGGTCATAATATTGAAAGCTTTGTTGATGCAGTAAATGAAGCTAATGCAATTTATGAAAAACCGAGTGTAATAATAGCGCACACTATTCCTGGGAAAGGGATAGAGTTTATGGAAGAGGATTATAGATGGCATGGAGCGCCCCCAGGAAAAGGTCCAGACAATATAATTCCCAAAGAAGAACAAGCAAAAGAAGCTCTTAAAAATTTAAGAACTTTAGAGGGTAGAATAAAATCTGAGCACGATTAAAAAATATGGGCACAGGAATTACTGAATTAGCTATCATAATGGTAGTGGCTGCTGTTCTAGGAATAATAGCTAGACTGCTAAAACAACCAACTATAATTGCCTACATAGCGACAGGTGCAGTTATAGTTGGTTTTGGTTTTTTAAGCTTTGAGAATCAAGAAGTTCTTCATATATTTTCTGAGATAGGAATAATTCTACTTCTGTTTCTTGTAGGAATGGAGATTAATTATGAGTCTCTACGGCTAGTCGGGAAGACCTCTTTATTTGTTGGTTTGGGACAGATAATTTTTACTGCTTTTTTTGGTTTTTTGATTTCAACATTTTTAGGTTTTGAGACAATAACTGCATTGTATATTGCTATTGGCTTAACTTTTTCTAGTACTATCATAATCGTCCAGTTATTATCGGATAAAAAAGCTTTAAATGGTTTATACGGAAAAATAAGTGTTGGGTTTCTTTTAGTTCAGGATTTTGTAGCCATAATAATCTTACTTGTTTTGGGCGGAATAGAAGCAGGCGGATCAGTTAGTTTAGGTAAAATACTTTTAACTACATTAGAGGGAATAGCTCTTTTTGTAGCCATGGTTATTTTAGGAAGAAAGCTTTTCCCTTTTATTTTTAATAAGATAGCTCAGTCTAGAGAGCTTTTATTCTTAAGTAGTTTAGCTTGGTTATTTGTTCTTACTGCAGTGATTAGCAAGATTGGATTTTCTATTGAAATTGGTGGATTTTTAGCTGGTTTAGCTTTAGCTAATTCCTCTCAACATTTTGAGATAGCCTCAAGAGTTAAGCCTCTTAGAGACTTATTTATGTTGGTGTTTTTTGCAATTCTTGGCTCTTCGGTAGCTTTTTCAAGTTTATCAGGCTTAGGTTTTCCAATAATAATACTTTCTCTTTTTGTATTAATCGGAAATCCTTTAATTGTTTTGATAATAATGGGATTAATGGGTTATGAAAAAAGAGTAAGCTTTTTATCTGGTGTTACAGTAGCTCAAATATCAGAGTTTAGCCTTATTGTTGCTGCGTTAGGCCTTAGAATAGGACACATAAATCAAGAGGTAGTTGCTTTAATCACTGCAGTTGGAGTTGTTACGATAACTGTTTCTGCTTATATGATTGTTTATGCTGATAGAATATTTAAAGTTCTTTCACCTTACTTAGATATTTTTGAAAGAAAAAATAAAAAAGACATAAAAATATCTAAAGATGAAATGAGTAAGCCTATAGTTTTAATAGGTTTTAAAAGAACAGGTCAAAGTATAGCTAGCGGAATAGACAAAGATGAATTACTTGTTATTGATTTTGATCCTGAAGTAATTACCGAGTTAGATAGACATGGATACACTACATTTTTTGGTGATATATCTGATTTTGATATAGCAGATTCTATTGACCTAAAAGCAGCTAAAGTTATTATTTCAACAAGCCCTGTTTTAAGTGATAATCAATCATTCTTAAATTCTGTTAAAAAGAGAATTAAAAAAGTTGATGAAGACAGCAGGCCAAAATTAATAGTTAGAGCAGAGAACAAAATAGAAGCCAAGATTCTTTACAAAGAAGGAGCTGACTATGTTTTAGTGCCTGAGTTTGTGTCTGGTCATTATTTAAATGAAATAATAAAAGACTCAAAAGATTTAAGTATCTTAAAAGATATTAGAAAACGAGATTTATTAAGCATAAAAGATAGTAATTTGTTACAATAAAAATAATGAGCAAAAAACAATTAATAATTTTAATTCTTATCGTTGCTGCAGTTTTAGTAGCTTTATTAACGCTTGATAAAAATGATATTTCTGATAATTTATTTAATGAAGCTCCTTCTGATAATATTGAAGAAACAATAGATATAGAAAGTGTAGAAGAAGATAATTTTGAAGGGATTAAAGATATTGAATTAACAGAGCCAGATAGACAAATAAGAGCAGCTAGAAATATTGAAGCGCAAATTAGAACATTTAATGTTATAGTGTCTTCGTCTGGTTATTCTTTAGAAGAAATAGTTGTTAACCAGGGAGATACAGTTGACATTAGACTTACTTCACCTGAAGGTAACTATGATATAGAAATTCCTGATTATGGTCTTTATCAAAACATACCACAAGGAGAAAGTAGAATATTAAATTTTCAAACAACTAATCCAGGAGAATTCATCTTTCAATGTAGAGACAATTGTCCAGATGGAAATAAAATAAATGGTCGTTTAATAGTTAAACCAATAGAATAATTTATGAGTAAAAGTAAAGTTGCACTGCTTGTAGTTTCTATAATAGCTGTTTTATTGATTGCAGGTTTTATAGTTTGGAAGGCTTTTATAGCGACTCCACAGTTTAGTGCTGTATCACTTACAACAGGTGAAATTTATTTTGGTAAAGTTGTTAACTTTCCAACATTTGGTTTGAAGCAGGTTTACACTATTCAGATTAACCCAGAAAGCCAAGAAAACCCTGTATCAATACAGAGATTTGCAAACAATTTTTGGGGACCTGAAGATTTCATGAAGATAAATCGTGATAATGTTATTTGGGTAGTTGATTTAGATTCTTCTAGTCAGCTAGCTGAATTAATTAGGAATAATCCTAATTTAGTTAACCAGCAGAACCAAGTTCCTCAAACAGAAACAGTTCCAGAAATAGAGGAATAACTTACAAACAAAAAAAGAAACCTTCTCATAGAAAATTGAGAAGGTTTCTTTTTTTTTGTTGCCTAAAATTTCTAGCTCCTGATTTTAGGAGCGGGTTTTGGTATTATATAAAGGATGTTTAATTTAAATAAGAAAGGACAGATAGCTCTCCCATTTGTTTTATTAATAGGAGGAATAATAGTTGAGATAGTTATAGCCGGTTCTATAGTTTCTTTTTTTGTAAATGCTGCATCATTAGGAGAAAGATTATCTGTTAGAGCGTTAGCCGCTGCAAATACTGGAGTATATGATGCTATGGAAAAAATTTCTTCTAATAAAGAGTTTTCAGTCTCTCCTGTTGAATATGAAATAATAATAGGAGATGATTCAGTGACAGTTAATGTTTCTAGGGTAGAGGATGCAGGCAATAATGTTTATGAATATACAATTTCAGCTATAGCAGTAGCTGAAAGTAGACAAAGGAAAATGCAGGCAATTGTTTTTGTGGATCAAACTACTGGCCAATTAAATTTAAACTCTATTGAAGAGCAGCCGGTTCAATAAAAAATATTCACCCCGTTAGAGATAACTTAATTTATATATTAAAATTAATAATTAATAACATGAAACATAAAAAGGACGACTTAAGAAC
Source organism: Minisyncoccota bacterium (assembly GCA_040880505.1). Taxonomy (GTDB): domain Bacteria; phylum Patescibacteriota; class Minisyncoccia; order UBA6257; family GWB1-50-10; genus JBBDIH01. The sequence goes on along the minus strand of JBBDIH010000171.1, from coordinate 11,950 downwards.
TAATAGATACGTTCCGATAAATCGGAACTATCTCTAACGGAGTGAATTACTGGAATAAAATAATAAATTTTTTAAATAGCTTATCTTCAAAACCTGATATAGGAGGTTTACAGATAACAGATTCTTCTATACAGATTATTTTTTTAAAAGAAAAATCAGATCCAGTATCAAAATCTTTTCAACTGTCTCCTGGAATTATTAAGTCAGGTAAAATACAAGATGAAAAGGCCCTTCTTTCATATTTTCAAGAGTTGCATAAAATTATTAGTCCAGCAGATCCAGATAAAAAAATAAAGATAGTAGCGTCTCTTCCATCTTCTATAACTTATACCCAAATTTTTAGCGTTCCTAATGTTGGAGTTAAAAAATTACAAGAATCTGTTGAGCTTAATCTTCAAATGATTTCTCCTATTCCTACAGAGAATGCTTATATGAGTTGGCAAGTTGTTAATCAAGATGAGGATAAATTTGAAATATTAGGAGCTTTTTCTGAAAAGCTAGTAGTGGATAAATTTTTATCTGTAATGGATAAGTCTAATTTTCAAGCTATAGCCTTAGAGTTTCCCTCATTATCTTTGTCTTGGACTATATCTAGTTTTATTGGTACAAAAAAAGAATCATTTTTAGTTCTTAATATATCTAGTGATGGTTTTGATATTTTTCTAATTAAAAATGGATCAATTTATTTTGATTATTTTAGATCTTGGCAGTCAATCAAAGGAAATGAAAAGCAAATTAGTGCTGAAGTTTTTAATAGTGTTGTAGTTGAAGAAGTCAGAAAAGTTGTTGATTTTACTTCTAATAGATTTAGAGAAAACCTTAAAAAGGCAATATTAATAGCGCCAGGGCTTGAAGATAAAGTAAAACAAATTATAGAAAATAATTTTGACATACAAACAAGTTCTTTGGTTTCTAATTTTAGAAACCTGGGTCCTGCTTGGTATGTTACATTGGGAGCTGCAATAAGAGGTAAATGGGACAGAAGTAAAGATAACTTTATAAGTCTTGGAACAGAAAGATCAGAAGTAGTTTTTTATAGAGAACAAATATTAGATTTTATAAGGCTTTGGCGTAATATACTTACTTTCGTAGCCTCTTCTTTTCTTGTTATATTTGCCGCGTCTTATCTTTTAATAAATTCACAGTCAAAAGTTTTAGATGAAAGAGTAAACATGTTAAATATTGCACCTCAAGAAAGTGAGGTTAATGAACTAAGACAAACAGCTGAAGAGTTTAATAATCTTGTTTCTACTATTAGTGAATCAAGAGGAATTTATACATTTAGCCAATTTTTTGATGATTTTATATCTATAGCTGAAAGAGAAAGAATTATAATTGATAGTATTAATTTTAATGGTTTTTCTGAGTCAATATCTGTAGTTGCTAGAGCTCCTAATCATGACTCAGTAATAAGTTTTAGGAATATATTATCTGAAAACAATTCATTTTCTCAGGTAGAATTGCCGTTTTCTCAGATAGCTTCTACTCAAAATAATAGAGTAAAATTTTCTTTAAGTTTTGTTTTTAACTAATAGTTACTCTTGAAGTTTTTCTATAATATCAATAAAAGTTTCATTGATAACTTGTTCATCATCTTTGTTTATTTTATTTAAAACAAAGTTTTTCGCTTTTGATCTGTAGGCCTCATCTTCTTTTCTTATTCCTATTCTTAATCTCCAAAATTCTTTTGTGCCTAATTCTTGGATTATTGATTTTATTCCATTATGACCAGCTGAATTTCTGTCAAAAGATATTTTAAAATTACCTATTTCTATATCAGTATCATCTTGGACAATTAATACTTCTTTTGATTTTATTCCGTTTTTATTAATAACATCTTTTACACATAATCCTGATTTATTCATAAAACAATCGGATTTATAGATTTTTGTAGATAAGTCATATTTTTTTATAAAATCCATAAAATCTAGACCAACATTGTGATAGGTTTTTTCATATTTATTACCAGGATTACCGATTCCTATTATTATTTTTATTTTTTCTAACTTGAAGTGGTTTTTCATTTTCTATAGAATTATCACATATTAAAAGCCTATATTAAATACATGTCTAAAAACATAAAAAAAGCTTTTTGGTCTTTCTTAGAAATATTTGAAACCGTTATTGTAGCTTTAATAGCAGTTTTTATTATAAGAACATTTGTAGCTCAACCATTTTTGGTTAGTGGTTCTAGTATGGAACCATCTTTTACTGATGGAAACTACTTAATAGTAGATGAGCTTTCTTACAATTTTCGTTCACCAGAAAGAGGAGAGATAATTGTTTTTGATAGTCCTGACGGAAATAGTTCTTATTACATAAAAAGATTAGTTGGTTTACCAGGAGAGATTGTTATTGTAGATGGTGATGTTGTAAGAATAATTTCACAAGAAGGAGAAGAAATTTTAGAAGAAGATTATATATCTGATTCTGCTTCTAACTCTGTTTTATATAAGGAAGTAACTTTAAAAAAAGGAGAGTATTTTGTTATGGGAGATAACAGGGGTTTTAGTTTTGATTCCAGGAGCTGGGGACCATTAGAAGAAGATAAAATAGTAGGTTTAGTAAGATTTAGGCTTTGGCCAATAAATCAGGTTATGGCCATAGAAAAGCCAAAGTACAAATAAATAATATAAATTAAGATGACCAAGAAAAAAAAGAAAAGTAAAAGATTTGAAGCTCCTTTTGACTCTGCAGATTTTTTACCAAATGATGGTTATCTTTGGCGCTCTATTATAGAGGCACTTAATAAAGTGACAGAGCTTTATGATTTTAATTTTATAAAGACCCCTATGTTTGAATTTAAGGGTTTGTTTGAGTCTGCAATAGGTGAAGGAGGAGATATAACAGGTGATAATATTTTAGACTTTGAATTAAATTTATCTAAGAAAAATAAAAAATTATCTTTTAGACCAGAGGGTAATACATCTTTAATGCGTAGCTATTTAGAAAATAAGTTAGGTAGATTTTCTTCTCCACTAAGATCTTATTATATTGGTTCAATGTATAGAAAGGAGAAGGATAATATAAAAAAATTCAATGAAGCAGGATTTAGTATCATAGGTGATAGTGATACATTTTATGATATTGAAGTAATAATGGCTTTATTTGATTTTTTAAATGAAGTAAAAATTAAAAATCCTGTTTTAAAAATAAATTCTTCAGGCTGTAGAGTATGTCGTCCTAGCTTAGAAAAAAAGATAAAAAAACATTATAGATATCACAAAAAGAAACTTTGTGACAATTGTCTTATTAAATATGAAAAAGCCCCAATTTATTTATTAAGTTGTGAAAATAAAAAATGTAAAGAAGTAAAAGAACAAGCCCCAAACATATTAAATTGTCTTTGCCAGAGTTGTAATAACCAACTAAAAGAAATACTTGAGTTAATAGAAGACAACGGCATAAATTATATTCCCGACCCTTACTTTTTAGGTAGAATAGATTATTACAGTAAAATAACTTATGAAATTATTATTGATAACAAGAGTGAAGTTTCTCTTGCTCATGGTGGGAGGATTGATTATCTTTCTGAAAGAATTGGGGGACGTCAATTGCCAGCAACTTCTGGAGTTCTACAGCTAGATAACATTATTCGATTTTTAAAGGATGAAGAAATAAAATTAGATTCTCGAAAAAGAAGAAAAGTTTTTTTTGTAGCCGTAGGTAAAGAAGCAAAAAAGTCTTGTGTTCCTTTAATAAAGGAATTAAGAAGTAGTTCTATAGTGGTTTTAGAGTCTTTAGGTAAAAAATCTCTTAACTCTCAACTAAAAATTGCAGAAAAAAGTGATGTTTCAATAGTTCTTATGTATGGACAAAAAGAAGTTTTTGAAAATACTATAATAATTAGGAACACCAAAACAGGAGCACAAGAAACTGTTCCAACAAAGAAAATGTTAGATATAGTTAGAAATAAATTATAAAAATGATGGATTGTTTGTTTTGTAAAATAATAAGAGGAGAAATAGATTCTCAAAAAATATATGAAGATGATCATGTCTTTGTAATGCTTGATGCAAGTCCGATATCAAAAGGACATACATTGGTTTTACCTAAAAAACATGCCTCCAATATACTTGAACTTGAGAATAGAGAAATTGAGCCGTTTTTTATGGCTGTTAAAAAAATAACTAAAAAATTAGAAGAAGCACTAAGCCCTGATGGTTTTACTCATGGCATTAACCATAAGGTCGGACAAGCTATAGATCATCTTCATTTTCATATAATTCCTAGGTGGAAAGATGATGGAGGAGGTTCATTGCATAATGTAGTAAGTAATTCACCAGAAGAATCACTAGAAGAAATAAAGGAGATAATCCTCAAAAAACTTGATTATTAACAAATAATTCATTATTCTAAAGCACACAAAACTATGATTAAAGTAAACAAAAGAGAAAACGAAAATTTCAATTCTTTGTTCTATCGCTTTAAGAAAAAAGTTAGACAAAGCGGTATTCTTTTAGAGGCTAGAAAAAGACGTTTTCATAGCCGTCCTGAAAATAAAAATAAAAGAAGAAAATCAGCTATTCACAGAGTAGAAAAAGAAAAAGAAATTAAAAACCTAAAAAGATATGGAGAACTTGGTCGTGGACGTAGACGCTAGTTCTAAAAAATTTTCCGATAAAAAGGAAAGGTTAAAGAAAGCGCTTCCTTTAGCGCTTTCTTACTTATCTATAGAAGAGGGATTTTTGGAAGTTAATTTAATAACTGATAATGAGATGAGAGAACTTAATAAAACTTATAGAGGAAAAGATGAGGTAACCAACGTTCTTAGTTTTGAGGAACCAAAAGATGTAGAAGTTGGTCAAGATGAATTAAATCATCTTGGTGAGGTTTATATAGCTCCTGATGAAATAGATAGAAGAAAAGAAGATTTTATTTATATAACTATTCATGGTCTTCTACATCTTTTAGGTTTTAACCATAAAAATGATGAAGAAGCTGAAGAAATGGAAAATAAAGAAGAAGAAATTCTTGAAAAGATATCTGATATCTAATTGCGTTAAGTTATTCCTCAACTTATAATTTAATCACTATAAAATGTCTAACATAATAACTGCCCTAGACGTAGGAACATCAAATATAAAAGGAATCGTAGCCGAAAAAAATAAAGACGGCAGTATTGAAATTTTATCTACTTTTAAACATCCATCTACTGGATTAAGAAAAGGAGTTTTAGTTGATTTAGAAGAAGCCACAAGAGTTTTTAGAAGTGTCATTACTGACATAGAAAAGGTTTCTAAAAAAGCATCTGAAAATATTTATATAAGTATTAATGGTGACCATATAAAATCTAGGAGTTCCAGAGGTATAGTTGCTGTTTCTCGTGCTGATCATGAAATTCAACAAGACGATGTTGATAGAGTTATGCAAGCTTCTCAATCAGTAAAATTACCACCTAATTACTCTGTTTTACATAATATTGTTTTAGAGTATTTTGTTGATGATGTAGGTGAAATAATCAATCCAGTTGGAATGTCTGGTACAAGATTAGAGTTATCAGCTTTGATTATTGGAGCTTTTGATCCTCATATTAATGCCTTAACAGAAACAATTAACAAAGCTGGAGGAGATGTTGCTGGTGTTATATTTTCTCCTTTAGCATCAAGTAAATCTGTATTAACTAAAAGACAAAAAGAGTTAGGTGTTTTAATGATTGACTTTGGTTTTAGTACTACTTCTTTTGTTATTTTTGAAGAGGGTAAGATGATTTATTCAAAAAGTATTCCAGTCGGCGCTGGTCATGTTACTAATGATGTTGCTGTTGGACTTAAAGTTTCAGTTGATTTAGCAGAAAAATTAAAGTCAATGTATGGTTATGCCTTATCAAAAGAAGTTTCTAGAAAAGATAAAATAAGTCTTTCTGAAATAGATTCTTCCGTAAAAGATGATGCTGATATATCTAAGAGATTTTTATCAGAAATAATAGAGGTTCGTCTTGAAGAAATACTTGATTTAGTAAATAATGAGCTAAAAGAGATAGGCAGACCTATACAATTACCAGCTGGCATTGTAATGACTGGAGGAGGAGTAAAACTTCCTGGATTTGATGACTTAGCAAAACAAGAATTGAAATTACCAGTTAGCATAGGTTATCCAGATATAGATTTTGAAATATTAAATCCTGCTCATAAAGACTTGTTAGATGATCCAGAGTTTGCAACGTCAGTAGGATTAATTTTGTGGGGAGAAGACGAGATAAAGAAAAACATGAAAGATTTTTCTTTTATGAGGAAATTTTTAAAAAATTTAATGCCTTAAAAATAAATAAGTATGCCAAGAAAAAAAACAACAAAAAAGAAAAAGACTACAAAAAGAACTAAAAGCTCATCTAGTAAATCTTTCGAGGGAATAACAAAAATAAAAGTAATAGGTGTTGGTGGCGGAGGTGGAAATATTATTTCCAGAATGAAAGATAAAACAAAGATTAAAGGAGTAGAGTACATAGCTGTTAACACAGACGCTCAAGATTTAAATCATGCTTCTGCTAATAAAAAAATTCATATTGGAAAAGCATTAACCAAAGGATTAGGAGCTGGAATGAATCCAGAAATAGGAAAAAGAGCAGCTGAAGAGAATCGTTCTGAAATAGGTGAGATACTTGAAGGGGCTGACGTGGTTTTTGTTGTGGCTGGATTTGGTGGAGGAACTGGAAGTGGTGCTGCTCCAGTCATTGCTGAAATAGCAAAGGAAAAGGATATTCTTACAATAGGTGTGACAACTAAGCCATTTTCTTTTGAAGGATCTAAGAGAATGAGTATAGCTCAGGACTCTTTAGGTAAAATGAAAGATGTGGTAGATTCTTTAGTCGTTATTCCAAACGACAGAGTCTTTTCTGTTATAAGCAAGGATACTCCTGTTATAAAGGCTTTTGAACATATAGATGATGTTTTAATATATGGCGTTCAAGCACTAGCAGAGTTAGTGAATATGCCTGGAATTATAAATGTTGATTTTGCTGACATAGCAGCAATATTAAAAGATGCCGGACCTAGTTTGATTGGAGTTGGAATTGCTTCGGGACAAGACAGAGGAGTAAAGGCTGTTAATGAAGCTATAAATTCTCCACTAATAGAAACATCAATTGAAGGAGCAAAAGGAGTTTTGTTTAGCATATCAGGGACAAAGGATCTTAAGATGTCAGAAATAAATGATATTGCAAAGGCGGTTGTATCTAATTTAGATTCAAATGCTAAAGTTATTTTTGGTGCATATCATGACAGAACAGTTAAAAAGAAAAATGTAAAAGTAACGGTTATTGCTACAGGTTTTTCTGGATTTTTGAGTAACGGAAATAGTTCATCAGGAATACCTCAACTTTTTAGTTCTGATGATAATTCTTCATCCAAGTTTAATTCAAAATCTGAAGATTATTCAAAAAAAGATAAAGAAGATTCTTCTTCTAATAAAGAAAAAGAAAAAAAACCTGAAGAATCAAAAACAGAACCTTGGGACATTCCAGCTTTTCTAAGAAAAAAGAAAAAATAAAATTTATTATTCTAAAAATACGCCATGATCTGGCGTATTTTTTTATTTTTTATTTTATTATTTTTAAAAAATGTGGGGAATCGAAGGTTCTTGTCAAATGGAGCTCGTTGACCCTTTAAAAACCTGGGTTAATTAGTTTTATATAAAGACTCTAATTCTGTATAATGAATTAAAGAGAAATTTACTTTTTAAATTTTAAAAATATAAAAGTCGTCAACAAAAATAATTTTAAAAATGAAAACAAAAGAAATTAAGAAAAATAAATTAGGTCACACGCCAAAGGTCAAAGGAGGTAATGTTAATCAAAACTTTAAATTACCCATAAAAAGACATTTCACTAAAGAAGGAGTTCATCCTTATGATGAAGTGAAGTGGGTAAAAAGGGATGCCTCTGTAAAAGCAGGTCCTAATAATGTTTTTGAACAAAAAGGAGTAGAGTTTCCAAATTTCTGGTCCAGAAACGCAGTTAATATTGTTGCTTCAAAATACTTTTATGGAAAAATTGGGACAGAAGAAAGAGAGAGTAGTTTGAAACACATAATAGATAGAGTTGTAAAAACTATTAGAGGTTTCGGAGAGAAGTTTGGACACTTTGCTAATGAAGAACAGGCTAGAATTTTTGAAGAAGAACTAGCTCATATAATCCTTCATCAAAAGGGATCTTTTAATAGTCCTGTTTGGTTTAATGTGGGGACAATTGATCCTCCTCAATGTAGTGCATGTTTTATTCTTTCAGTTGAGGATGACATGGACTCAATTCTTGAATGGATTAAAACTGAAGGGCTTGTATTTAAGCTTGGTTCAGGTGCTGGTATTAACCTATCAAAACTTCGTTCGAAAAAGGAAAGACTTTCCGGAGGTGGTTACTCATCAGGTCCCATGGCTTTTATGAGAGGAGCTGACTCAGTAGCTGGAATGATTAAATCAGGAGGAACAACAAGACGTGCAGCTAAAATGGTAGTTATGGATGTTGATCATCCAGATATTATGGATTTTATAAGATCAAAAGCAGAAGAAGAAAATAAAATAAGAGCTTTTGTGGATGCAGGTTATAATATGCAGGATTTAAATGATGAAGCATGGCATTCTATTCAGTATCAAAATGCTAACAACTCTGTTCGTATTTCTGATGAATTTATGAAAGCAGCAGAAAATGGAGAGAAATGGAAAACAAAATTTAGAACATCAGAGGATAATTCAAGTGCTCCAGAATATGATGCAGCTGAACTTTTGCATGAAGTAGCAAAAGCTGCTTGGGAGTCAGGAGATCCTGGTGTTCAATTTGATACAACAATAAATGATTGGCATACATGTCCTAATTCAGGAAGAATTAATGCATCTAACCCGTGTTCTGAATATATGCATATAGATAACTCCGCATGTAATCTTGCATCAATAAATTTACTTAAGTTTTTAAATGATGATGGAAGTTTTGCTGTTGAAGAATTTAAACATGTAGTTGATATTCTTATATTAGCTCAAGAAATAGTAGTTGATGGCTCAAGTTATCCGACACAAAAAATTGCTGATAATTCTCATAAATTTAGACAGTTGGGACTTGGCTTTGCAAATCTTGGAGCTTTCTTAATGTCTAAAGGAATTCCTTATGACTCTGATGAGGGTCAGGCATGGTCAGGAGCAATAGCATCACTTATGGCAGGAGAGGCTTACAGATATTCAGCATTAATGGCTGAAAGAATTGGACCTTTTGAAGGTTTTGCAATTAATAGGGAGCCAATGCTTAGGGTTATTAATAAACACAGAATGGCCTCTCATGAAATAGATAGATCTAACTTGGATAACGAAAAACTAGGAGAAGAATCAATGGCTGTTTGGGATAGAGCTTATGACTTAGGAGAAAAGAATGGATTTAGAAATGCTCAGGCAACTGTAATTGCTCCTACTGGTACAATTTCATTTATGATGGATTGTGATACCACAGGAATTGAACCAGATTTTTCATTACTAAAAATGAAGCAGTTAGTAGGTGGTGGTTGGATGAAGATAGTAAATGAAAGTGTAAAGAATGCTCTTGATAACCTAGGCTACAAAGCAGAAGAAGTTAGAGAAATAGTTGATTACGTTTCAGAAAATGGAACCGTAGAGAATGCTCCTAACTTTAAAGAAGAACATCTTCCAATATTTGATTGTGCAGTTGCTCCTGCAAATGGAACTAGACAAATATCATGGAGAGGGCACGTCCGAATAGTTGCAGCAGTACAACCATTTATATCTGGTGCGATTTCAAAAACATTTAATATGTCTCATGACACAAATGTTGATGAAATAGCAGAAGCTTACCAAACTGCTTGGGAAAAAGGAATTAAAGCTTTTGCAGTTTATCGTGATGGATCTAAATCAACTCAACCGCTTTCTTCAGGAGGAAAGAAAAAAGAAAAGAAAGACGATGAAAAAGAGAAAAACCAAGAAACTGTTTCAAATAAAGAGGAATCAAAGAAAGAAGAAAGAAAGGCATTAAGAAAACGATTACCTACTACAAGAAAATCAGAAACCCATAAATTTTCTATTGTTGGTCATGAGGGTTACCTAACATATAGCATGTATGAAAATGGTGATTTAGCTGAAATGTTTATTAGAATAGCTAAACAGGGAAGTACTATGGCAGGACTATTAGACTCATTTGCTATATCAGTATCTTTAGCTCTTCAGTACGGAGTACCGTTGAAGACTTTAGCTAGTAAGTATATTTACTCAAGATTTGAACCTTCTGGAGTGACAGAAAACCCTGATATTCAAATTGCTTCAAGTATAGTTGATTATATTTTCCGTTATCTTTCACTTAAATTTTTAAGTGATGATGATCTAGCTGGTTTTGGAATGGCAAGAAAAAATAATGAACTAGAAGAGGGTTTAGCTACAGAAAAAAAAGAAGACATTATAAAAAATGATTTAGAGGAAGATAAGGAAGAAACAAATGAATCTTCTTTTACTGATTCTTCAGTAGATGAAGAAGAACTTGTTTCTGTTTTAGATTCATCTGTTGAGATAGAATTTGTTAATTCGAAAAGTGGTAAAAAAATAACAAGTGCTAATGCTTGTAAAAAATGTGGAGGAATGATGGTTAGAACAGGAACGTGTGAAACATGCATTCAATGTGGAGAGTCTAATGGAGGATGTGGTTAATATTTTTCTTAAGTAAAGAAATATAAAAAGAGCTATAAAGCTCTTTTTATATTTAAATTAATGTTGCAATAAAAGTCTTATTCTTTTACTATATTTTAGTAACATTACCGCCCGTAAGAAAATCTTGCGAGCGGTGCATTCGGAAAAGATAGAAATATTTATATTCCTATCTTTCTCCTCATTTCCGCCCGTAGCTCAGTTGGTAGAGCAGTTGCCTTTTAAGCAAATGGTCGAAGGTTCGAATCCTTCCGGGCGGACAATTGTACATATGGTTTATTTACCCCTGTTTGTTATAATATAAGCATGGGATATTCAGGTAAATTAAAAGAAAAAAGACAGGCAATAAAACTTAGAAAACAAGGTCTTACTTATTCAGAAATAAAAGAAAAAATTAATGTTTCTAAAAATTCAATAAGTAGGTGGTGTAGAGATATAGAACTTTCCGATAATAAATTAAAAAGAATATATGGAAAAACTAAAAAAGGAGGTTTAAAGGGTTCAGTTATTGCTGCAAAAAATAAAAGAAGAAGAACAAAAAAGAAAATAGAAGAATTAACTAAAAAAGGAATTAAAGATATTGGTAATATAAGTAGAAGAGATTTTTTTATATCTGGAGTAATGCTTTATGCTGGAGAAGGCACAAAAACAGATGGAAAAGTATCATTTTCTAATGCAGATCCTTTATTGATTAAATTCATGATAAGATGGTTTAGAATGTTTTGTCCTATTAATGAAAAAAAATTTAGAGCTCAACTTTATATTCATGATGATTTAGATGAAGGTAATTCTAAAAAATACTGGTCTAATTTAACTAATATACCTTTAAATCAGTTTCATAAGAGTTATATTGTAAAAAACAATCCAAATAGATTACATAAAAATATACATGAATTTGGAGTATTGAAAATTGCTTTTAATGACGTTAGAATACATAGGCGATTAATGGGATGGATAAAAGGTGTTGTAGTTGAAAAATAAATATTCCGCGGTAGTTCAGTGGTAGAACACCTCCCTGTCAGCAAGGCAGCCTTTATAGGAAACTATAGAGTGAATAACTAGGTGAATTCAGGGAAACCCTATTTATAGGGCAATCGTGAGCCAAGCTTCAGCTTTATGCTGTTGAAGGTGCAGAGACTTATAGCGCCTAGTACCTAAGTAAATTATTTATATATATGGTAATGAGATAGTCCATGCCTTTTGGTAACAAGAGGGCTACATGTAAGGAGATTGTCGCAGGTTCGAATCCTGCCCGCGGAGCAAATAAAAAATAAAACGGCTTTATGCCGTTTTATTTTTTTTGTTATAATTAAATGACATG
>JBBDIH010000170.1:0-4164 GCA_040880505.1 Minisyncoccota bacterium | reverse complement strand
AGATCCAGCTCCTTGGTCTATAGCTCTTTCAGAAAAAGAGGCTTTTAAAACTCTAAAATCTGTAGAGTCATTACTAAATTCTAAAGACCAAAAACTTCACAAAGATTTCTTATTTGGTAATGATAAATATAAAAAATGGTCTGGTTACTCAGTAGGTTATTGGGTCGTTAAGAATTTCATTAAAAATAATAAATCTCTTACTTGGGAAGAGATAATGAAGAGGACTTCTAATTTCTTTTTAGATAGGTTTTAAATAAAACCTAAACACGCCAAGACCTGGCGTGTTCTAAGTATTAGAGTTATCCACAATTTCTTAGGCCTCCCGAGGGCCTAAATAATTGTGGATAACTTTTTATTCTTTAGATTTCTTATATTGGTATCATTTACATAATGACTAAAATAAAAGATTTACCAAAAATTGATAGGCCAAGAGAAAAACTTATAAAGTATGGGGTTAGCAAGATTAGTAATTCTGAGTTATTAGGGATAATTATTGGGAGCGGGTCAAGAAATATGAATGTTGTTGATCTTTCAAGGATGATTTTAAAAAAATATAAGAGTAGTAACATTAAAGACGTAGAAATTAAAGATTTATTAAAAATGAAAGGACTAGGTGAAGCAAAAGCAACTAAAATTGTTGCTAGTATGGAATTAGGGAGGAGGTTATTAAAAGATACAACTGGGACAAGGCTAAAGACATTAGAGGATATTTGGAAATCTTGTAGTGATTTATGGGGTAAAAAGAAGGAATATACAAGAATATTTTATTTAAATGCTCGTGACGAGGAAATCGATAGAGAAATAATATCTATAGGGATTCTTAACTCTAACCTTATTCATCCTAGGGAAGTTTTTGAGTCAGCAATAAAAAACCACGCAGCAAAGATAGTAATGGTTCACAATCATCCCTCAGGCGACCCAACGCCTTCAGACGATGATATAGCAGTGACTCAGCGTATCTATAATGCAGGAGAGATGATGGGAATTAGATTAGAGGACCATGTAATAGTAACTAGGGATAAATATGTAAGCATGAGAAACTTAGGTTTGTTTAGTTAATAGAGAAGCTAAAAATATTATTAATAATTTATCTAATATTTAAATGTTTTAGTATTTGTATTCCTATTTTTTCTACAACACCAACAACTAAGGCATTACCCATGAGAAAAGCTCTTTTTGTTGGAGTGTGACCCTCAGTGTGATTGTCTGGAAACATGCATAATCTTTCTAATTCAACAGGGGTAAGTCTTCTGTATCTTCCATTTTTAGTTTTTATAATATGTTTGAATCTAGAAGGACTTCGACCTCCTTCTCCTGTGACTATAGTCCTTGAGGGACTATTCAATGGATCTGGGAACTTCATGGATCCTTCAGAGTAATAGTAAGAATAACCATCTTTTGAGGTTCTTTTTTTCTTTTTGGCTCCTTTTTGGTATTTCCATTCTTTTATCTCTTTATTAGTGATGTAATATTCTTCTGGTATATTTTTATCTTCTTGAATAATATTTTTCAAGAATGTTTTATCCCCTTTATACTTAGGTTCTGTTTTTATGGTGTATACTTTTCTATTTATCATTATTCCAGAATTTCCAAAAGGCTTATCTTTTGAATTCCCAAAATTATTAGTAATATCAACAAGATTACCCTTTATATTAAATGAATTTAAGGAATCAAAGTCTTCTTTGTTACCCTTAACCTTAAATGCACTTGATATTACTCCATCTTTTATTAGCCATTCATAAGGACTTGGTTTTTTCATTTTATTGAATATTTTAGAGTTATTTTTATATCCCATTAAAAAAACTCTCCTTCTTTTTTGAGGCATTCCATAATCTGCAGCGTTTATAACTCTCCATTCTAGTGCATATCCTAAATCAGAAAGAGATGACAACATTATGGCGAAATCTCTACCTCTTTGGTCTGAAGGAGACTTAAGAAGCCTGTCTACATTTTCTAGGAGTAGAAGTTCTGGGCTTTTATCACCTTTTTCTTTTAATATACGATGAATTTCCCACCAAAGAACTCCCTTTTTACCCTTTATACCTGTTGCTTGATTTTTTGTTCTTGCAACAGAGTAGTCTTGGCAAGGAAACCCCCCTGTAAGTAGGTCATGATCTGGTATTTCTTCAGTTGGTATTTTTGATATGTCTTCATTGGAATGGTTTTTATCTCCAAAGTTCTTTATATAACTTTCAGTAGCATGTTGTTTTTTGGTATTTGGCTCCCATTGATTACTCCATATTACTTTATACTCTTTTCTTTTACCTTGCTTTCCTTCAAGGCCTAATCTAAAGCCACCAACTCCTGCAAAAAGCTCAATAACTTTTATTTTTCTATTTTTCATTGTTATTTGTGTTGTTTTTTACTATATAATGATATCAAACATACAACGTTCGATCAAATAGTTTATTAATAGATAATATATCATGGATTATCCATATGATCAAAAAAATGAAGAATCAATAGAAAGTTATGGTAAACGTCTAAAGGGTAGTACTTTACGAAAAACTAAGGGAGTTAAAGAAATACCTGAAAAGTATCTTGTTTACGATCAAACAAAGAGAACGAAAGGAGTTTTTGGTTATATTCTTGAAAGATATTATTATGGAATAAAGCCAGACAATACTGTTTCCGAGCCTGATTTTAAAGAAATTAGAGTTGAACTTAAATCTACTCCAATAAAAAAATTGAAAAGTGGTAATTTTTCGGCAAAAGAGAGGCTGGTTCTTAATTTAATAAATTATAAAACAGAAGGTAAGAAAGATTTCTTCTCTAGTTCTTTTATGAATAAAAACCGTAATATAATGCTTGTTGGTTACCTTCATGACGCAGAAAGAGGTGTCGTTGATTTTCTTATTAAAATAGCTGAGATGATTAAATATGATGAATTTACGGAAAAAGATAGACAAATAATACGTAAAGATTGGGAGAAGATAATTAATAAGATTCGTGCTGGTAAGGCTCATGAGCTTTCAGAAGGTGATACTTTTTATCTCGGTGCTTGTACAAAAAGTGTAAATAGTGACATCCGTCGTGACCAACTGGGAGATGCTCCGAGTGCAAAACCACGTGCTTATTCTTTTAAGTCTGGGTTTATGACTTATTTGATAAGAGGATTAATGGATGTAGAGTCGGTAGTGAAAGAACCAGAAGAATTTTCAAAAGATAAAAGTTTAGAAGATATAATAACTGAAAGATTTGAGCCATATCTCGGAAAAACGATAGAAGAAATACACAGCATAGTAGGTAATGGACTAAATAAAAACTCTAAAAGTTATTTTGCAATGCTAGCTAATAGAATGTTGGGAGTAAAAATGAAAAAGATAGAGGAATTTGAAAAGGCAAATGTAAAGATGAAAACCATAAGAGTAAAAAAGAGTGGAATGCCAAAGGAAGATATGTCATTTCCTCATTTTAAGTTTATAGATATTATTGAAGAGAAATGGGACGCCGACGAAGAATTTGGAGAGAGTCCTGCTAGAGTAAGACAATTTTTAGAACAAAAATTCTTTTTCGTTGTATATGAATGTGAAAAAAAATGTGACAAGAGTGAAACAAAAATTCTTAAAAAAGTTATGTTTTGGAATATGCCTCAGTTAGATATAGAAAATCATGTTAGAAAAGTTTGGGCAGAAACTAAAAGGAGAATAAAGGAGGGCAGAGCTGATGATTTGCCTAAAAAGTCAGATGATCCAGTGTGCCATATTCGACCTCATGGAAGAAATAAACAAGACGTTTTACCAACCCCAAAGAACGGTGAGGTAACAAAACAATCTTTTTGGCTAGATAAAAAATATATAAAAAAAGTTATATCAAAAATTAAATAAATATATATAGTTTTATTACTTTAAACACGCCAAGACCTGGCGTGTTTGAAGTATTAGAGTTATCCACAGAAATTTAGGCCTCCCGAGGGCCTAAATAATTGTGGATAACTTATTTTGATGATATTTTCAAAGATTCATCAATGTTTTTGTGATAAAATTGAAGTAAACATGAAACTTCATAAAAAATTTATAGATGAATTAGGGTTACAAAGAAAGGCAACTGTTGGAAAGATTATTGCTAACTTAGGTATTTTGACTATTAAAAATAATAGTATTCAAGATCTACATGACAATTTAGATCAGTTAGAGCAAATTTTTTATACAGTGGACTATTTGT
>JBBDIH010000169.1:1642-26827 GCA_040880505.1 Minisyncoccota bacterium | reverse complement strand
AAGTCTCTCCCTGGGCACATATTTTTTAAATAATATATAATTAAATAAAATGGCTAGAGTAATAACTATATTTAATCAAAAAGGAGGAGTAGGAAAAACAACAACAGCAATGAACTTAGCTGCTTATCTTGCTTTTCTTGGAAAGAAAACTTTGATAGTTGATTTTGATCCTCAATTTAATGCAACCGTTGGATTAGGTATAAAAAATAATAATGAAAACACAATTTATGAAGCCTTATTCTCTGGAAAAGATATAAAAGAAGTTGTTCATGATACTCATTTATCAAATCTAAATGTTATTCCATCATCAGGCGATTTAGCTGGAGCAATAATAGAATTAGCTAATCAACCAAACAGAGAATATTATTTAAAAAATGTAGTTGATAAAATAAAAACAGAGTATGATTTTGTTTTTATAGATATGGCTCCAAGCTTAAGTTTGCTTACAATAAACGGTTTAATTGCTGCTGATGAGGTTATAATCCCTGTACAATGTGAATATTACAGCTTAGAAGGCTTAAATCAGTTATTACAGACTATTTCTTTGATAAGAGATAATATGGGGCATAGCTTAAAAGTTGGTGGTGCATTAATTACAATGTATGACAAAAATGAAAAGTCCTCACGAAAAACAGCAAAAGACATACAAGAAAGATTTCCATATTATGTTTATAAATCTAAAATTCCAAGATCTATAAGTCTTTCTGAGGCTCCAAGTTTTAATAGGCCAGTTATCCTATATGATCCAAAAAGTGATGGAGCTCAGGCTTATGAAAATCTTGCTAAAGAAATAATTTCTCAAGAAAATTCTTTTGAAAATAATAATGAAAGTAGTTTTCCACAAGTTTAGGACTTGCAGATTTCTAAAAAATCATTAATCTATTTATTAGTCCGTTATTTAAATTGATTTTTTGATGGAGAGGTGATATAAAACGCGCGATATATTGTTAATCCTTCAAAAGCATTAGTTTGAAGAACTGGCTCGTGTGTTCATACGTAAAAAATATATAATCTGAAACAGGGTATTGTCAGATTAGTAAAAAAATAAATATATTCTACAATTCGGGCTGTTCTTTCAAATTACATTTTGACCCGAAATATTGTGGATATAT
This sequence comes from Minisyncoccota bacterium, assembly GCA_040880505.1. Lineage (GTDB taxonomy): Bacteria > Patescibacteriota > Minisyncoccia > UBA6257 > GWB1-50-10 > JBBDIH01. The sequence goes on along the minus strand of JBBDIH010000169.1, from coordinate 25,715 downwards.
AATTTTTACTAATCATTGACGCCCTGTTTTAGTTTATATAAAGATTTTTTGATATACTAAATAATAATGAACTCAAATAATCAAGGAAAAGGATTAGAATCTTTAATACCAAAAAGACAAAATTCAAATAATTCAAACAATAACTATCCAAAGCCTACGCCTGTAGAAGATTTAGATAATAAAAAAGAGAGTAGTCAAGAAAGTTATCCCCAGAAATTTATGCCTCCCGAGGGCATAAATAAAGAAGAAAAAATAAAAGGAGAAGCAATTTTTCAAATAGAAATAGATAAAGTTAAGCCTAACCCATATCAACCAAGAAAAGAGTATAATCAGGAAAATCTTCAAGATTTAGCTAATTCCATAAGAGAAGTAGGCATTATACAGCCTCTAGTAGCATCTAAAGTTGAGGAAGAAACAGAGAATGGAACTAGGGTAGAGTATCAACTTGTTTCAGGAGAAAGAAGATTAAGAGCTTCTAAATTATTAGGACTTAAAACTGTTCCTGTAATAGTAAGAAGAATGGGTCTAGATAAAGAAAAACTATCTATTGCTCTTATAGAAAACATACAAAGAGCTGACCTAAATCCAATAGAAACAGCAAGAGCATATTCAAGATTACAAGATGAATTTGGCTTAACTCAAAGAGAAGTAGCTACAAAGGTAGGAAAGAATAGAGCTACAGTAGCAAACACCTTAAGACTTTTAGGATTACCTTCTGATATTCAAGACGCCGTCTCTGAAGGAAAACTTAATGAGTCTCAAGCCAGAAGCTTACTTTCAATTAAAGATCCCCAAGAACAAAACAAAGTTTTTCATATGCTTTTAGAGAATAAAATAAGCACAAAAAAACTAAGAAGTTATAAATCTAAAAATAAAGTAAATAAAAAAGAAAATAATAGCCAAAAGAGGGAAAATAATTTTTGGGAAAAACAACTGGAAGAAAAACTTTCAGCTCCAGTTAAAATTCAAAAAAAAGGAGAAAAAGGTAAGATGATTATTCAATTTTTCTCCAAGGATGATTGGAAAAAGCTTTTAGATAAATTTCTTAATGACTAATTATCATAACTAAAAGAAACCTCTTTTATTTCTTTTATCTTTCTTATTTTAACTAGGATTTTTTCTATTTTCTTTTGATTTAAGAAACCACACTTAACAGAAACATTATGAAAAGAGCTATCATGGTTTCTTTGGGAATTTATATTAATAATATTTACTTTCAGTTCAGAAAAGACTGAAGAAACATCTTTTATTAAACCAGATCGATCTTCTGTGATTATTTTTATAGTAACGTTTGGCTTTGAGAGTCTTTTCTTAAAAGTAGAAGATTTCTTTCTCATAGAAGATTTTATTCTTTCTTTGGCCATTGAAGTTTTTACAAATTCCAACCAAGACTCGGATGGTTTTTTACCTCTTTGAGTCATTATATCAACTATATCTCCAGATCTAAGTTCATAATCCAATGGCACTATATTTCCATTAACCTTTGCTCCAGAGCATTGATTACCAATTTCCGTGTGAATTCTGTAAGCAAAATCTATTGGAGTAGCTCCAGCTGGTAAATCTACAACATCATGTTCTGGGGTAACAACAAATATCCTATCTTTAAAGAAATCTACTTTAAGAGACTGCATAAATTTTTCTGAATCTTCAAAATTTTTGCTCCAGTTATTTAGTTGCTTTATCCAAGCTATATCTTTTTCATTAGCTTTTTGAGATTTGTTCTTAAAGTAAGTTTTTGTACCTTTTGTTTGTTGATATGCCCAATGAGCAGCGGCTCCCATTTCTGCCTCTTCATGCATTTCTTCTGTTCTTATCTGAAACTCTGTTATCTTATCATTAACACAAAAAACAGTAGTATGAAGACTTCTATATCCATTTGGCTTTGGTAGGGCAATATAATCTTTAACTCTACCTGGAAGAGGTGGCCATTCTTTATGAATCATTCCTAACACTGCATAACAATCTTCTATTGTTTTTACTATTATCCTTAAAGCAACTAAGTCATGGACTTTATCTAAGTTCATGTCGTATCTTAAAAGCTTTTTATAAAGACTAGAATATCTTTTTGCTCTAGCGTCTATTTTTACAGGTTCAATATTATTTTTCTTCAAAATTTTAGCAATTTTAGGCTTTACCTTTTCTGCGTATTTTTGTCTTTCTTTAAAATGAGCATCAACTGTTTTAATTAACCATTTATATTCCTGTGGATGAATATAAGGAAAAGCTAAATCCTCTAACTCACCACTCAGCCACTGCATGCCTAAACGATAAGCTAGAGGAGCATAAATTTCTGTAGTCTCTTTTGCTATTCTCTTTTGCTTTTCCTCTCTAAAAACGCCTAAAGTTTTCATATTATGCCACCTGTCTGAAAGTTTTATAAAAATAACTCTCAAGTCTTCACTAATAACAATCATCAGTTTACGCATATTTTCTGCTTGTCCCTTATTTCCCGTGTACTGCAAAGACTCTACTTTTGTTAATCCATCTACTAAAAAAGCGATTTCTTTACCGAAATTATCCTTTATATCTTTTAGGGTATAGCTTGTATCTTCTACAACATCATGCAAAAGAGCTGCTACAATAGTAGCTTCATCAAGCCCCCATCTTTCTACGGTTCTTGCTACTTCTAAACAATGGACTACAAAAGGATCACCAGTTTTTCTTAGATCATTTTTATGAGCTTCCTTTGCAAACTCATATGCCTTGATAACTATGTTATCTTTAGAATATTTTTCTAACCATTTTATTGAACTCGAGTTCATATTATTAATAATACTAGCATTAAAAAATCCAAACACTCAACAAACTTGAAATTTAACAGACTTACAATATAATTGTTTAGTAGCAATAAAAGGTCGCAATTGCTATTTTATAAAATAAAACAAATGACAAAAATAAAACCATTATTCAATAATGTCCTTGTTGAATTAATAGATAACAAGGAAGAAAAAACAAAGTCTGGAATAATTCTTCCGGATTCAGCAGAAAAAAAGAAACAAAGTGAAGGAGTGGTTAAAGCCGTTGGTCCAGGTAAAATTACGTCTGACGGTAAAAAAATAGAAATGTCTGTAAAAGTCGGAGATAAAGTTCTTTTTAAAAAACCTTGGTCAGATGAGAATAAGATAGAACAAGACAAAAAAGAATTCTTTATAGTCGAAGAAAACGAAATATTAGCAAAAATTAATTAATAAGTAACAATGGCAAAACAAATTTTATTTAATGAGAAAGCTAGGACAGCTCTTAAAAAAGGGGTTGATAAGCTAGCAAACACAGTAAAAGTTACTCTAGGTCCAAAAGGAAGAGCAGTAGTGCTTGATAAAGGTTTTGGATCTCCAATAGTAACTCTTGATGGAGTTACTATCGCAAAAGAGATAGAACTAGAAGACAAAATAGAAAATATGGGAGCAGAGTTAGTAAAAGAAGTTTCTTCTAAAACTAATGATGTAGCCGGAGATGGCACAACAACTGCTACAGTTTTAGCTCAAGTATTTATAAGTGAAGGAATTAAAAATGTTTCTACTGGTCTAGATCCAGTAGGTCTTAAAAAAGGAATGAATGAAGCAGCTAATATAGCTTTAGAATTCATTAGAGATAATTCTAAAAAAATAAAAAATAAAGAAGAGATTGCTCAAGTAGCAACAATCTCAGCTAGAGATCCTGAAATAGGAAGCTTGATAGCTGATGTAATCGATAAAGTTGGTAAAGATGGAGTAGTAACAGTAGAACAATCTCAAACACTAGGACTAGATAAAGAATTAGTTGAAGGACTTCAATTTGATAAGGGCTACCTTTCTCCATATATGATTACTGATCAAGAAAGAATGGAAGCTTCTTTGAAGGATCCATATGTTCTTGTTACAGATAAAAAAATAACAGCTATAAACGATATTTTACCTCTACTGGAAAAAGTTGTTCAAAGCGGTAAAAAAGAAATTGTGATAATAGCCGAAGATATTGAGGGTGAAGCATTGGCAACTCTTGTTGTAAACAAACTAAGAGGAACCTTTAATGTTCTTGCAGTAAAAGCTCCAGGATTTGGAGATAGAAAAAAAGAAATGCTTCAAGATATTGCCACAGTAACCGGTGCTGAATTAATATCTGATGATTTAGGAAAGAAAATGGAAAATGTTGACATAACAGCACTAGGTGAAGCTCACAGAATAGTATCAAACAAAGATTCAACAACAGTGGTTGGAGGTAAAGGAAGCAAAAAAGAGATAGAGAAAAGATTAAATCAGTTAAAAACTCAACTAGAAAATTCTGAATCTGATTTTGATAAAGAAAAAATTCAAGAAAGAATTGGAAAATTAACTGGTGGTGTAGCAGTTATTAAAGTAGGAGCTGCAACTGAAGTAGAACAAAAAGAAGCTCAACACAGAATAGAAGACGCTGTAGCAGCCACAAAAGCCGCTATAGAGGAGGGAATAGTACCAGGAGGTGGTATTGCCCTTGTAAGAGCATCACATGAAGTACAGAAGTACATAGATAAAATAAATAAAGACGATTTAGCTACGATAGTCGGAGCAAAAATAATTCTTCAAGGTTTGTACGCTCCACTAAAACAAATTTCAGAAAACGCTGGTCATGATGGAGCAGTAGTACTTGATAAAGTAATTAACGAAAAAAATGATTATGGATTTAATGCTGCTACAGGTAAATACGAAAAACTAATTGAAAAAGGTGTTGTTGATCCAGCTAAGGTTACTCGCTCTGCATTGCAGAATGCAGTATCAATTGCCTCAATGTTTTTAATTACTGAAGCAGTTGTAGCTGATATACCAAAAAAGAACGATGATAATGGATCATCAGGAATGCCAGGTGGTATGCCGGGAGGAATGATGGGAATGTAAATCTATAAAAGAAGAGGAGTGATTATTCAAATAATAAAATCCCCGCAAATTGCGGGGATTTTATTATTTCTTTTTCTTTTTCCCTCGTCTTTTCTTTGGCTGTTTTAGTATTTCTAAAGCTCTATCTAATTTTATTGTATATACATCATCTTCTTTTAGAGATCTAAAATCTCCATCATGAACTATGTAAGGACCAAATCTTCCTATACTAGCTGATATTTTTTTATCTGTTTCAGGATGCTTTCCTAACTCTCTTGGTAAAGATAAGTATTTCAATGCATCTTTTATATCTACATCTTCTACATCTTTATCTTTTGGAATACTTCCTCTTCTTGGTTTTTTATTTTCTTCTGTTTTTTCTCCTAATTGAACATATGGTCCGTATGGTCCTTGGAGAACATAAATATTTTCTCCTGTTTCAGGATGCTTTCCTATGGGTTCATCATCTTTTATTTCTTTACCATCACGAGTTCTAACTCCTTTACAATCAGGAAAAGTAGAGCAACTCATAAATATTCCATTTCTACCTAATTTATAAACCATTAAAGCATTACATTTAGGACATTTATATTCATCTGAAACATCTCCTAAATTAGTTAATTTAGGTATATCTTTCTTATTTTCTAATTCTTTTGAAAAAGGACCATAAAAATCATTTAAAGTTTTTTTATAATCACTTTTACCTGTGGCTATTTCATCTAACTGATTTTCAAGATTTGCAGTAAAAGAGTCATTTATATAATTAATAAAGTTTTTTTCTAAGAACTCACTAACAACTTCACCTGTATCTGTAGGTTTTAAGGATTTATTTTCTTTAACTACATAACCTCTATTTTCTAGGGTTTTCATAATAGTTGCATAAGTACTAGGCCTACCAATCCCTCTTTTTTCTAGCTCTTTTACTAAACCTGCCTCAGAGTATCTATGAGGTGGTTGAGTTTGTTTATCTTCAACTTCTATTTTATTTAGATTCAGTAATTCTTCTTTTTCTAATTTTGGTAACTCTGCATCTCTACCTTTTGCTTCTGGGAAAGCCTTTAGCCAACCATCAAAAACAGTTCTTGATCCAGAAATACTAAAGTCAGGAACTTTATTTTTAGAAACATCAACAATGATTTTTGTCTGAATTATTTCAGCTGGTTTCATTTGACTACTTATAGTTCTTTTTCTAATTAAATCATAAAGTTTCTTTTGTTCTGCATTTCTTCCAGCAGAAATATTATTTATTTTTGTAGGGCGAATAGCTTCATGAGCTTCTTGAGCCATTTTACTATTAGTTTTGTAATTTTTTTGGTTTAAATATTCTCCTCCATATTTATTTTCAATTTCTTTTTTAACTTGATTCATACATTCTTTGGACAAAGAAATGCTATCTGTCCTCATGTAAGTTATTAAACCTGCCTCATAAAGTTTTTGGGCAATTCCCATTGTTCTTGATGGAGAGAATCCATATCTAGAGCTAGCAGATTGTTGTAGGGTAGAAGTTTTAAAAGGTGAGCGAGGGTTTCTTTTTCTATTTTTCTCATTTATTTCTTTTACCTTCCATTCTGAATTTTTAGCAGTCTCAACAATTTCGTTTACTTTATTTTTATCTCTTGGTTCTTCGGAGCAGATAAGTATAAATTTATTATCATTATTAATCTTATTTACGTTTGCTGTTATAACCCAGTAATCTTCAGGATTAAAAGCTTTTATTTCTCTTTCACGTTCTACAATTAAACGAAGGGCAGGGGACTGAACTCTACCGGCCGATAATCCGTAACGAACCTTTTTCCAGATAAGCTCAGACAAATTATATCCAAATAATCTATCAAGAACTCTACGAGCCTCTTGAGCTTTAAAAAGATCTTTATTTATTTTTCTAGGCTTATCTAAGGCTTCTTTAATAGCACTTTCTGTGATTTCATGAAAAACAATTCTTTTAACTTTGTCCTCATCTAGTCCAAGTACTTTTGATAGGTGATAGGCGATAGCCTCTCCTTCACGATCCATATCAGTAGCCAATATTACTTCATCTACTTTTTTAGCCTTCTTCTTTAGTTCGTTTACTTTTTCTTTCTTCTTAGGAGGTATAACATATTTTGGTTTAAATCCATTTTCAATATCAACACTACCCTTACTTTTAGGTAAGTCTCTTATGTGTCCCATAGAGGATTCAACTTCAAAGCCTTTCTTTAAGAACTTTGATATTGTTTTTGCTTTTGTTGGACTTTCTACTATTACTAATTTACTCATTTATTTTTATATTTTTAACATCAAAACCTAAATCTTTCAAAACATCTTCAGAAGAAGTAACTAATCTAGCACCATCTCTTATTAAAGAATGGGATCCTTTATACAGGGAATCATTAGCTTGACCAGGTATTACAAAAACTTCTCTTCCTTGATTAGCTGCATGAGTAGCGGTAGACATAGCGCCCGACTTATAAGGAGACTCTACCACTATAATCGCTTTAGATAAACCACTTATTATTCTGTTTCTTGCAAGGAAATTATTTTTATAACTTGGTGTTCCTTCTGGATATTCAGATATTATTAATCCTTTGTTATTTAAAATATCATCAGCCAACTTTTTATGTTCAGGAGGATATATTTTATCTAAACCATTTGCAAGTACCGCAACTGTTCTCCCTTTTACTGATAAAGCACCGCGATGTGCTTCACCATCTATTCCTAAAGCTAATCCGCTAACAATAATAAACCCAAGATTAGCTAAATCTTGAGCCATTTTTCTAGCTGTATCTAATCCATGTTTTTTAGCTCTTCTTGTGCCAATGATTCCTATACAATAATCTCTGTTATTTATTAACTTTCCTTTATAAAAAACATTTTTGGGTGGCGAAGGAATCTCTTTCAAAAGAGTAGGGTAATCAATATTATTAAAATTTATTTTCTTAATATTAAAAGACATAAACCTATGATATTATAATCATAATGAAGAAAAAGAGTAAATTCACTAAAAAATTACTTATAGAAATAGGTGTAATGACAGCTATTCTTTTTCCTTTATTTTTAGGTATTGTATTTTTTAAATCTCAAATAAGCAATGCAGTAGAAAAAGTTAATCAAGGAAAAACAGAAGTTCAGCAAAAAACAAGATCTCTTAATGAATTAGTAATTTTAAGAAATCAATACAATTCTTTTGCTAGAGATTATTTATCAGTTATTTATAATATTATTCCTAGTAGAGATGACTTGATTGACCTATCACAAGAATTTGAATCTATAGCTAATAATTCAAATGTTGGTTTTGGTTTTTCTTTTTTAGGAGAAACTGATAATGCTCTTGGAGAACTTGGTTATATAAATTTTAGATTAACAATTTCTGGTAATTCTATTAATGAAGTGACAGAATTAATAGAAGAAATAGAAGAATTTAGATATCTAACAATAATAGATAGAGTCTCTATCCAAGAAAGAAAGAATGAAATACAATCTAATGTAGAAGGTAGAGTATTTTATAGAAATTAATGGCTAAAGAAAATAAGAAAAAAACAAGAAAAAAGATAAAGTTTTCTAGGCAAAGTATTTTTATTGTCTTGGCTATACTACTTTTTGGTTTAATAGTTTGGTTAACTATTAGTAATTTTATATTTATTATTAAAGGATTAAATGATACATTTGGATCAAATCTTGAAAGTGTTCAACCAATTACTAATTTTGATAAAAAAGGATTTGATAGTTTAGGAATAATTAATTAATATAAGATAGCTAAATTTGGGCACATAAGCAAAGCTTGTCTGCCCTGCATTTGGAAAAGATAGAAATAAAAATATTTCAATCTTTCTCCTCATTTGGGCACATAGTTCAGTGGTAGAACGCTATCCTGATAAGATAGAGGTCCCAAGTTCGATCCTTGGTGTGCCCACCGGTGAAAAAATAAATATAAAACACCTAGGAACAACGCTAGTGAGTTAAAACCCATGATGTAGGACCAAAGAAGGATTGGTCCTACATCATGGGCCCGTAGCTCAGTTGGCTAGAGCACCACATTTGCAATGTGGGGGTCGGAGGTTCGAATCCTCTCGGGTCCACAATATAAAATAAGACTTGTCTTTATGATGAGTCTTATTTTCTTTATGAAATCTTTTGAAAGGATGAGAACCTATTTTGCCCCGTGTAGGAAAGTATTGAAAACCGAGGGTTTTCAAAGTTAGGGGGTCGGGGCAAAATATGTGTTTATGTGAGTGATCTTCTCGGGTCCACAAAACATAAAAACTCATCTATTTTGATGGGTTTTTTTGTTTTATTATTTGACAAATACGCTAGATTTAGTAACATAGAAAAACTACCTTGAAAACCTAACCAGAAACGGGGGACAGGATGACAATCCTTTTTATCTCATTAAGGATAATCATTCCCTTTTTCTTCCGTAAAATCTTCCAACCATCGATACTCTTAATTGAGGGAATAAAACAGGATTTTACTTTCGGAAAACGGTATGATTGTTCGAGCTCCAGTTTCCATCCTTGCTTTTGGCAAGCGATGTTAAAAAAGGGGAGAAGACCCCCCTAGCTAACGGCGATCTAAAATATATCTCTTAAGTGGTAAGAGAAATATTTCTGCAAATTAATAGATTGCTAAAGCGCCTGTGTTAATTCACGGGCGCTATTTTTTTATCTAGAGTTTTGAAGTGAAGGACTTGATGGTCTTAAATAATCTTTTTCTTTAAAACATTCCTTACAACAGAGAATTTGTCTTGATGGTCTTACAGAATCATCGTCTGCATAATTTTCTGTTGGATTAGAACAAAAGTTACATTTACCAACTATCTCTCTTTTATCTTTTGGAGCAGTAGACATAGTCATTCTACCATCAAAGACATATAAAGAACCCTTAAAATGTCCTTCTGGGTATTTTTCAATATATCTATGTATTCCTCCTTTCAATTGATAGATATTTTTAAAACCTTTCTTCTTTAAAAAGGCAGATGCTTTTTCACATCTAACACCACCGGTACATACTGTTACTACTGGTTTTTCTTTTAATTCCTCTATTTTTTTAACTTTTTCAGGCAACTCTCTAAAAGATTCCATTCCTGGATCAATTGATTTTTCAAAATGACCAGAAATAAATTCATAACTATTTCTCATATCCACAACAGTAAAATCTTTGTTTTCTTCAAACCATTTATGAAGTTCATCTGGATCTATTTTATCTGCTGTTTCTTTTCTAGGATCAACTTCTTCTTTGGGTAAATAAGAAGAAACTATTTCATCTCTAATCTTAATAGAAAGTTTTGGAAAAGAGTTTCCAGGCCCTGGATGAGTCTTAAAATCAATATCAGAAAATTGATCTATCTCTCTCATTTTTTCTATGTATTTCTCTATATTTTCATTTGTTCCTTCAAAAGTGCCATTAATACCTTCATCTGCTATTATCATTCTTCCTTTTAAACTCAAAGATTCAGCTAATTTAAGCTGGTCTTTCTTTAATTTTTTAGTATTTTCTATATCTGTGTATTTATAAAATAATATAACTGTATAATTCATATTTTTTACTTTAACTTTTGAATTAATAATATTCAATAGTAGAATAAGGAGTACTATGGTTGTTATTCTTCACAATTTAAGAAGTGCACATAATGTAGGGTCTATATTTAGAACCTCAGATGGAGCAGGAGTAAAAAAAATATACTTATCTGGATTTTCTCCATCTCCAGTTAATAAAGTTGGAACACCTAGAATAAGACTAACAAAAGTAGCTCTAGGTGCAGAAAAATTTATTGAATGGGAACAAATAAAATCAATTACTTCTACTATTAAAAAGCTTAAAAAGAATGGTTATAAAATATATTCTGTAGAACAAGACAAAAAATCCATACCATACCAAAAAATAAAAAAAGTTAAGGATGAAAAAATAGCATTAATAATGGGCAATGAGATTAACGGATTAACCAGAAATATACTCGACAAATCAGATAAAATAATTGATATACCTATGCACGGTCAAAAAAAATCCTTAAATGTTTCCGTAGCTTATGGAATAGTGTCTTATCATTTTGCTCAGTTATTAAATAAAATTAATGATTAATAGATGATTTTGGATTAACCATAAAAAACAAAGCTAAAGCCATCATTAATAAACCAAAGTCTCTAAAAGTTACTGGATCTATTCCAAAAAATATAATGATTAATAGTATGTCAAAAAAAGCTGCAAGCGAAATTTCTTTCAACCAATAGCCTAAGAGAAGTAGAGCACCTATCGCTGTTTGAATTATTCCATGTACTATAATTAAAATACTTTCATCAAAAAACTCCAACAACCAAGATGGAATAAAACCACTCCAAAGAGTAGGAATGGCTAAAGAGCTGATTCCAGCATAGACAAAAACAGCACCTAGACCTACTCTAAGAATAATGATTGGTTTCAAATACTTTTTATTCATAATAGAATTATAACAATTATAAATGTATTACACAGTAAAATCAGATAAATACACAGGCCCCTTAGATAAATTATTAGAATTAGTTGAAAATGAAAAACTTGATATTAATTTATTAAGCTTAGCAAAAGTAACTAACGATTTTTTAGCTTACTTAGAAGAAATAGAGAAAACTGATATTTCTAACTCATTAATTTCTGATTTCTTAGTTGTTGCTTCAAAATTAATTTTAATTAAATCGAAGCAATTAATTCCTGTTATGGATATAGCAGGAGATGAAGAAGAAGATATAAAAGATTTAGAAATCCAACTTAAATTATACAAAGAAGTAAGGAAAACATTTCCTTTTATAGAAGATAATTTTAGTAAAAATCCAAAAATGGCTAGTAGAGATTTTTTTATGAATAGAGAAGTAGTTTTTTATCCAACAAAATTTTCAGATGCTAAAGTTATTCTAGAATCTTTTAAAAAAGTTATCGATGAAATAAAAAAATTTCAACCAATTGAAACAGTTAAAAGACAAACTATTAGTTTAAAAAATAAAATAGAAGAGATACTAAATGAATTAAATAATACAACTAAAAAAACTATTTCTTCTGGGGAGAAAAAACCAAAAGGTGAAATTATAATTTTATTTTTAGCAATTTTACATTTATTTAGGAAACATATGGTTCATTTAGAACAAGATTCTCATTTTGGAGAAATTAACATTGTAAAGAAGGAAGAAAGAAGCTAAACTTTTTTAAGTGATGGAACAAAAAACAAAACAACTAAGCAGGTTAGAGGCTCTTCTATTTCAATACGGAGAACCAATAAAATTATCTAAAATAGCTAATGTGCTAGAAATAAAGGAAAATGAAGCTATAGGATTAATAGATTTATACCAAAAGAATTTAAAAAATGAAGATAGAGGCCTAACAATACTAGAAAAAGACAATCTTTTTCAACTAGTAACTAAGCCAGAATTAGAAAAAATAACAGTAAAATTAGCTAAAGAAGAATTAGGGCAAGAATTAACACCAGCTACTTTAGAGGTATTGTCTATTGTTGCTTATTTAGGTCCTATATCTAAAATAGATGTTGACTTTATTAGAGGAGTAAACTGTTCCTTTACTCTAAGAAACCTTACAATGAGAGGACTAGTAGAAAGAGAAAAAGTAGGAAACACTTATCACTACAGAGCATCAACTGAATTTCTAAAACATATGGGATTAGAAAAAATAGAAGATCTACCTGATCATGAAAAATACATTGATTTATTGGAAAAATATAAAATAGAAGAGTAAATATGGATTTAAAATGGCAAGCAACAATTTTTATAGTTTTAATATTAGTTTCCTTAACTTTAACAAAGTTAGGTAATTCTTTTGTTCCTGGAGAAATAGATAATTCTATTGATTATAATGCCGAAGAAAAAGAGGTATCTTTTCAGGAAGCAGCAATATCAAATTATCAACCAATTAAAAAAGTTCCTAATAGAGTTTGGGATGTTTTAGATCCAAATATTCAAGCAGAAGCTGTTTTAATTAGGTCATTAGACGATGACTTTCCTCTTTTTTATATGAACACAAGAGATAGTTGGAGAATGGCCTCAATTACAAAATTATTAACAACTCTTGTAGTGCTAGAAGAAATTGGATTAGATAAAAAAATACCTATTAGCACATCAGCCGTAGAAACAGAAGGACTAGCTGGAGACTTACAAAGTGGAGAAGTATATAACTCAAGAGACTTAATAAAAATGATGCTTTTAGTTTCTTCAAATGATGCAGCTGCTGCATTTGAAGAATATTTTGGAGGTAAAGAAATACTTGTTAAAAAGCTAAAAGAAAAAGCAGCTGAATTAGGAATGAATTCAACAGAAATACATGACGCTTCAGGATTATCAGATGATAACTTTAGTACTGCTAATGACGTACTAAAATTAGCTGAATACATTGTAAAAAATAGACCAGAAATATTTAATTGGACTAGGAGTTCAGAGATTTTAGTTCAACCATTTAATAGTGCTCAAGGAAAAATAATTCCTAATATAAATCCCTTAGTAGTTAATAGGAATTTTCTTGGTGGTAAAACTGGTACAGCCCCTTTGGCTAAAGAAAATCTAGTTTCTATAATGAATATTAGAGATAGAAAAGTAGCTATAATAATATTAGGAGCTGATGATAGATACTTAGAAAATGAAAAATTAGTCAATTGGGTCAAAAGAGCTTATATATTTAATAATTAATGGAAATTTTTGAAGCGGTAAGAATATTGATAATATTTGCCTTAGCTTTTGCTATAGCTCTTTTTATTACTCCTTTTGTGTTTAAACTTTTATTAAAGTTTGATTTAAGAAAGAAAAATATAAGAAGCAAAGAAGAAGCTCCTGTTTTTCATAGGTTTCATAAAAATAAATCAAGTACTCCAACTATGGGAGGGATTATAATTTGGGGGACTGTTTTAGGCATGGCTGCAGTATTTTGGATTTTAGCTAATACGATTGATGGATTTTTTGAATACTTTAATTTTATAGATAGAGCACAAACTTACCTTCCCTTAGCTGCACTACTTATAGCAGCTGTCGTTGGTTTATTTGATGATCTCTTTGGTTTACTAGGTAAAGGACCAAAAGGCGGGGGATTATCAATGAAATTTAAAATAATTCTTTATAGCGTTGTAGCTTTGATAGGTTCATTTTGGTTTTACTTTAGATTAGGCTGGGATACTCTTTATGTTCCATTTATTGGTTACTTTGATATGGGGTTTTGGTATATTCCTTTTTTCATATTTATTATCATTGCCACAGCTTTTTCAACTAACGAAACAGATGGTTTAGATGGTTTAGCTGCTGGAGTAAGCTTTTTTGCATACTCTGCATTAGCTGTTGTTGCTTTTATTCTTGGTCGTTATGAGCTAGCGGCTATGATAGCGGCTATATTAGGCTCACTACTGGCTTTCCTTTGGTTTAATATATATCCGGCTAAGTTTTTTATGGGAGATACCGGATCAATGTCACTTGGAATTACTTTAGGAGTTATAGCCATGCTTACAAATACAGCATTGTTTCTTCCATTTTTTGCTTTTATTTTAATATTTGAATCCTTATCAGTGATAATTCAATTAACTAGTAAAAAATTTAGGGGTAAAAAAATATTTCACTCAACTCCTATTCATCACCACTTTGAAGCTTTAGGATGGCATGAAAGTCAAATAACTATGAGATTTTGGATTATCTCAGCCGCTGCAACAACACTTGGTTTAGTTTTATTCTTCCTTGCAAGATTTGCTTAAAATAAAATAATTCAATTCCTTTTTATATAAAAATATTTTCCTATATAATTAACTGTAATGTCAGTTCTAATTAAAAACGGAAATATATACGATGGTAAAAACACTCCAACCTATAAGGCGGATGTTTTGATAAGAGGGGACAGGATAGTTGATATAGGTAAACACGGTAGAAAAGAAACTGAGAAAATAATAGATGCCACAGATTGCATAGTCATGCCTGGAATAATAGATGTTAATTCAGGTTCAGATCATTATTTAAATCTTTTATCCGACCCTCATCAAGAAACTTTTATAAAATCAGGAGTTACCTCCATAATTGGAGGTAACTGTGGATCTTCTTTAGCTCCATATTCTAGAACAGGGTTAATGTCTGTTAGAAAATGGGGGATAGACATAGTTCATGAAACAAACATAGATTGGCAAACATTTAAGGAATTTTTAAGTAAGCTAGAAAAAAGAGGTGTAGGTCTTAATTTTGGAACATTAGTTGGTCATTACACTCTAAGAAGTGAACTAACTAAAAAAGAAGGTATTGATTTAACTGATAAAGAAATAAAAAACATAATAAAAATAATTGAGAAAATATTTAAAAATGGAGCTAAAGGATTATCTTTTGGTTTAGAATACTCACACTCAAAAAATATTCAAAATAGGGAGTTTAAAAAAATAATTGAAGGTTTAAATAATTTAAATAAAATATTCACTTTCCATCTTCATTCATATGAAAAACTCGAAGAATCAATAAAACAGGTTAGCAAATTCTTTAAGAATGGATCTGATATTCATTTTAGTCATCTTCAACCAATCACCTCAAATCTTGAAGAATATAAAAAGCTACAAGAAATACTTGATAATCAAAAATTAAAGAACATTTCTTATGATTGTAATCCATACCCAGCAAGCGTAATACCTATTTATAAATTTCTTCCTGAATGGGCTCAAAAAAATACTTTAGAAGAAATGGTTAATACCCTAAAAAATCATGGAGAAAAAATAAAAGAACACTTAAAATCTATAACTTCTAAAAAAGTTATAGTAGCTAAAACAACTAAAGAATTTAACTTTTACGAAGATAAAACAATAAAAGAAATTTCAGAGAATTTAAAGAAAACTCAAATAGAAACACTTTACGATTTAATGATAAAAACTAATCTCAAAACAGTATGTCTTTACCATAATATAAATGAAAAAGTATTAGATGAGATAGTTTTTTCAGAAAAATCTTTAATAGCCTCCAACGGGATAAACATACTTGTTCCAGGTTTAAACGTGTTTGAAATTTTTCTTAAAAAAGCTATAGAAAATAAGGAAATATCTCTTGAAAAAGCTATAGAAAAAATTACACATAAACCAGCTGAAAGATTCAAAATAAAAGATAGGGGAGTATTAGAAAAAAACCTTAAAGCAGACGTTGTAGTAATTAAAGATTTTAAGGTTAAAGACTCTATATTAAATGGAGATGTCTGTCTTGAAGATGGTCAAATTAAAAAAGAAAAGTTAAGCGGACAGATAATTAAATAATGAAGAAGCTTTTTTCTAGATCTCCAAAACCAAGATCACAACCTGATTATACTTTTATAATAATAGTTTGTTTATTGGTTATATTTGGATTAGTAATGTTAGCTAGCGCCTCATCTGATATTGCTAAAGAAGAATTTGGTAATAGTTATTATTATTTATCTCATCAAGTTATTTACGGATTATCTTTCGGAATAATAGGTTTTATTTTAGGGTCTTTAATTTATTACAATAAGTGGAAAAATTTTGCTATTTTTTTATTGGGGTTAAATATGATAGCTATGGCACTTGTTTTTACTCCTTTAGGTATTTCAGCAAAAGGTGCTTCAAGGTGGTTAGATTTAGGGCTTTTCTCTTTCCAGCCCAGTGAAATTCTTAAACTGACTTTTCTTATTTATATATCTTCTTGGATGAGTAAAAACAAGAAAAGAGGCAGAAGTTTTATGGAAGGTGCTTTACCATTTCTTTTATTGTTAGGAGGAGTTCTTGGATTAATATTTTTTCAACCAGCAACAACTACAGCGGTAATAATTTTTGTAGCCGCTATAATAATGTATTTTGCTTCTGGAGCAAAAATAAAATATATCGGCATGATATTTTTACTCGCTTTGACGATGTTCTCCTTATTAATAGTATCTAGTCCTTATAGGTTAGATAGAGTTAAGACATTTTTAAATCCTGCTGAAAATCAGTTAGGAGAATCTTATCAAATAAATCAATCACTTATAGCAATAGGGTCAGGCGGATTAACCGGAGTAGGTTATGGAAAATCAACAACTAAGATAAACTATTTACCAGAACCAATAGGAGACTCTATATTTGCTGTTATAGCTGAAGAATTAGGCTTTGTGGGTTCAGTTTTATTAATATCTTTATTTATTTCCTTTTTCTGGCGAGGTTTTTACATAGCAAGGAAAAGTAGTGATCCCTTTGGAAAAATATTAGTTATAGGGTTTATTTCAATTATTACTCTACAAGCATTTGTAAATATGGGAGCAATGTCTGGTTTATTGCCCCTAACCGGTGTTCCTTTACCTTTTATTAGTTATGGGGGCACAGCTCTAGCCGTATTTTTAATTATGTGCGGTATAATAATAAATGTATCAAGGTACTCAAAAAATTAATTACTATTATGAAAAAAATATTATTAGCAGGAGGTGGATCAGGAGGGCACATATATCCCTTGGTAGCCATAATGGAAAAAATAAGAGAAATAGCAGAAGAAAGTGATATAGAAATTTCTTACATAGGACCTAAAAGTAGTTTTGATAATTTATTTTTAGATAGAGGCGTAACAATTCATAGGATTACTTCATCGAAATTAAGAAGATACTTTGATTTAAGAAATTTTCTAGATATACCAAAATTTATATACAGTATATTTGAAGCTTGGGTAAAATTATTTTTTATTATGCCTGACATTATATTTTCTAAAGGAGGTCCAGGATCTTTAGCGGTTGTTATAGCTGCAAAATTCTACTTTATTCCTGTAGTAATACACGAATCAGACGCAGTTCCATCATTAACATCACGAATAACAGGAAAACTAGCTAGAAAAATTGGAGTTGCTTTTAAAAAAACTGCAGAACATTTTCCAGAATCCAAAGTTTTTATATCTGGTAATCCTATTAGAAAAGAATTAACTCAAAACTGGATTAGACAAGATTCCGGTAAAAATTATATAGGTTTTAATCATAAAGAACCTATGGTTTTTATTTTAGGAGGATCTCAAGGATCAGAATCAATAAATAGTTTTGTTTTAGAAAATATTGATGATTTATTAAATGAATTTCAAATATATCATCAAGTTGGTCCTAGTAATATTAACGATGTTAAAAATTACACAAACTTTCATTTTAGTAAAAATCCTAAAAATGAAAGTAGATATAAAGTTGTTGGTAATTTAAATGCAAAAGATATTAAAATAGCATTTAATGCAGCTGACCTAATTATTAGTAGAGCAGGTGCTGGTGCAGTATTTGAGATAGCGTTTTTTCAAAAACCGTCTATATTAATTCCTTTGCCAAGATCAGCAAATGACCATCAAAAAGTTAACGCTTATACATACTCAAAAAAAGGAGCTGCAATTGTTATTGAAGAACAAAATTTAAAAGGAAACATACTTTTAAATCAAATAAAAAATATTTTGAACAATCAAGAAAATATTAAAAAAATGACAGAAGCTGCTAAAAAATTTTCAACACCAGACTCTCTAAATATAATTTTAAGAGAAATATTAAATATTATTAATTAAAAAGCTCGGAATAGCTTAAACAATTAAGTTTAAGTTTCCGAGCTTATGTTTTATGTGCTGAACCGATCATTTTACCCCTCCGTATATTTTTCCATCAGATTTTCTAATTCAAAGTTAGTAACTTTTTTAATTCTCTTAATCTTTTTAGGATTAAAAGTAAGCCTGCTCGAATCATCAACTGGTATAAATTGATAATTTTGGCCACTATCTATTAAATCTCTCCACTGGAAAATATTAACCAGTTTTGGATTTTCAAACTTATCTAAAGGAATAACGATTTTAGTTATATTGTTGTCTTGGTTATTTTCAGTATAACTTCCAATAATGGTTAAAGTTACATGATTCTTTTCTTTTTTAAAAAGACTATCAACTAATAAACCAGAGTACTGCTTTCCTTCTATTTCTATTCTAGAAAGTTTCCCAAGACTATTAATCAGAAAGACTTCTTTGAAGAATTTTCTAACTTTCATTATTTACCTCCTTTTATTATTTGGGGTTAGAGTTAAGTTTCTATTTAAATAGTAATCCTATTATTAAAATATTCAAGTAAGTCTCTTTGAAAAAATAAAGTTTAAAATATAGTATTAAAGTATGAATAAAAAAGAAAAAGTTAGAGTTAGATTTGCGCCATCTCCCACGGGTCCTTTAACTTTAGGAAATGCTAGAACAGCTTTATTTAACTGGTTATATGCAAAACACAATAATGGAGAATTTTTAATTAGAATAGAAGACACAGATAAAAAAAGATCTGAAAAAAAATTCGAAGAAGATATTTTAGAAGGTTTAAAATGGTTAAGTTTAAACTGGGACAGCAAAATAGAAAGGCAAAGCGAAAGAACTGAGATATACAAAAAATATTTAGAAAAATTAATTGAAGAAGAACATGCTTATTACTGCTTTTGCTCACCAAAAAAACTAGAAGAAGAAAGAGAAGCACAATTAAGTCAGGGATTAGCTCCAAAATATCCCGGAACATGTAAAAAGATAGGTAAGGCTGAAGCAAAAGAAAGAGTTAACACGGGTGAAAAATCAGTTATAAGATTCAAAATGCCAAGAGGTATAATATCTTTTACAGATATTATTAGAGGTAAAGTTAAATTTGATTCTAGTTTAATAGGAGATTTTGTGATAGCAAAAGACCTAGAATCTCCTTTATATAATTTTGCTGTTGTTATAGATGATAATGACATGAATATAACTCATGTAATAAGAGGGGAGGATCATATTTCAAACACTCCTAGACAAATTGCTGTACAGAAAATATTAGAACTAAAAGAACCGACTTATGCTCATTTACCTCTAATTTTAGCTCCAGGAGGTAAAAAATTATCAAAAAGACATATGCAGAAAAAATCCATAATAGAATATAAAGAAGATGGATACTTAATGGAAGCTATGTTTAATTTTCTTGCTCTTTTAGGGTGGCATCCTAAAGAAGATAGAGAAGTGATCAACATGGAAGAAACCATAAAAGAATTTACCTTAAAAAGAGTTCAAAAAAGTGGAGGCATCATGAACGAAGAAAAATTAAACTGGTATAACAGTTACTACATAAAAAATACAGATACAGATAAACTAGTTGAAAATATTAAACCTTTTATTTCTAAAGAATGGAGTAGAGAAGAGGGTAAACTTAAAAAAGTACTAGAAATAGAAAAAGAAAGAATGAAAAGTCTAAAAGACTTTAAAAATAACGCAAAAATATTTTTTGAAGAAATTGATTATGAACAAGATTTATTAATTTGGAAAAATAAATCTAAAGAAAGTTACGAAAGCTTACTTAAAATATTTGAATTTATTCATGAGTTAAATGAAGAAAAATTTAACTCTAAAAATATAGAAAAATTTTTACTAAAACTTTCTGATGAAGTAGGTGGAAAAGGTGAAGTTTATCATCCATTCAGGGTTGCATTATCTGGAGCAGCTTCATCACCAGGAGCATTAGAAATGATAAGTGTTTTAGGTAAAGAACAAACAGAAAAAAGATTATCTTCTGCAATAGAAAAACTAGAAAAATAATGAGAAAACTATTATCTATATCTTTAATTTTAATAGTATCTTTTTTTCTAGCTGGACAAGTAAACGCACAGGAAGATGTTGGGAGTCTTCGTGAAAGAATAGAAGAACAGAACTTTGAATTAGAAGAATTACAAGAAGAAAGAGAAAGACTAGAACAACAACTTCAATCTGCTAATGCTACTAGTAATGCTCTCCAAAGAGAAATAAATAATATTGATTATCAAATAAATCAATTAGATGTTTCTATCAGAACTAATCGAGTCATAATAAATAGATTATCTCTAGAAGCACAAGCCTTAACAAATGAAATAATTACAACAGAAGAAAATATAAAAAACAGAAAAAAAGCAATCGGTGACTTACTTGTTCAACTGCAACAAATAGACAATGAAAATCTTTTAACAATACTACTTAAAAATGACAGTTTATCTGAAAGCGTTTCTGCTATGCAGTCAATTATGAATTTAGGAAATACCTTAACAGGTAATATAACTCAACTAAGAGAGTTACAAGATGATTTATCCAGTAAAGTTCAAGAAGTAAGAGATAATCAAAGACAAATAGAAATAGAGCAGGATGCTTTAGTTAATAGTCAAAACTTAATGTCTCAACAACAATCTCAAAAAGAATATTTGCTTAATCTAACCGTTAGTGAAAAATTAGCTTATGAAAGAGAAATAGCTCAAATAGATCAAAGACAAGAAGAAATCAGTGCAATAATTGAAAAAATAGAGTATGAAATAAGAGCCTCTTTCAATCCTGATTTACTACCATTAGAAAGGCCTGGGGTCTTAGGTTTTCCAGTACAAGATATTTTTGTTACTCAATGTTATGGTAAAACAGATTTTGCTGCTGGTGCTTATAGAACAGGAAATCATATAGGAGTAGATTTTAGAGCTCCAATAGGAACTCCTATGCTAGCATCTGAATCTGGTGTAATTACAGCAATAGATGATAACGATGTTAGTAGTTGGCAAAAATACCAGTTTGGAAAATACATAATAATTGAACATGATAATAGATTAAGTAGTATATATGCTCATCTGTCAAGTTTTAATGTAAACGTAGGGGATAGAGTAGAAAAAGGGCAGATTATAGGATATTCTGGTAATACAGGTTATTCAACTGGACCTCATCTTCATTTTGGAGTTTACGCAACTCCACCAGGAGGTTGGAACACAACAACTATTAGAGATGGTGGTGGTGGATTAATGAAAATTTCACCAGCCGCAGGACTTGTTCCAGTTGGAATTCATGTTGATCCTAGTCCATATTTACCAAATCATGAACAAATAAGTAAATGTTTATAATTACTAAAAAATCGCTAAAAATAGCCCTTATATTAGCCGTTTTATTTTTGTTTCCGATGGTTACCCTTGCTCAATCAAGCGTTTCAGGTGATTTAATTAATACAGAAGGAATACCAGACATTTCAAGTGATCAAGATGTATCAGATGTAATGAATATATTAAAAGAGGTTGGATTAAAGGTTTGGGACTTATCAAAACAATTACTAACTGTTGTAGATAGCTGGTTAGAAAATAATTTTAATATCAGCTTAATAGATCTAGCAATGGAATTGTTTAATGTAATAGTGGGAATAGTTACAGCATTAATAGATTTAATTAAGGGTTTAATACCTAACGGAGCAAATTAAGTTTAATCTTATATACAAATTTGTTTTATGATAGTTATTAATTACTGTTATAAAATAAATTTAAATGTTTTGTGATAGGTTTTCATAGTATACCTGTCACAAAACATACATTATGCGACACATACTCAACTCGAATAACCATTCTTCCCTAGTAAAAGAGGTTGGAGTAATATATTAAAAAATATGTTTGATTATAAAAACTTAGAAGAATTTAAAGAAGAAAATGGATACGATATAGATGGATCGTGGTATCCAAGAGTTACAAAAATAGTAGGCATTAAAAACAAGCCTGCTCTTCATTACTTCTACGCTTCTCTGAAAAACTATGCCGAAGGAGAAAGAATAAAGAATAAATCAGCCGATGAAGGAACCAGGCTTCATGAAGCTGTTCAATCTATTATGGTAGGAGAAAAACCCAAGTTTAAAGATGACATTAAACCTTCAGTTGTAGCTTTTAAAGAGTACCTAAAAGATAATCATATAGAAGTTTTACCTAACTCAATTGAACGTAGAATTATACATCCTAACTATAAATATGCCGGAACAGTTGATGCAGTAGCAATTATAGGTGGAAAAATGGGTGTTCTAGACATCAAAACTTCTCAAGCTATATATAAAGACTACAGACTCCAAACCTCTGCTTATATAGCCGTTATGAAAGAAGAAATAAAAGATGTTGAAACCAGATGGATACTACGAATAGATCAACATAAATTATGTAAAATATGTAAAGGTAAATTAAGAAGCAAAGGCGGTAGAGATAAAGTTAAAATAGATTGGAGCAACCCTTTCCAAAGAAGCTGTAAACATATTTGGGGCGAAACAGTTGGAGAAATAGAATTAGAAGAATTCTCCGAATGGAAAGATGATTTTGAGGCCTTTCTTGGAGCAAAAAAATTATGGGAATGGGAAAATAAAAGATGGTTAGAAAAGTTAAATTATCTATAAAAATAAAGGACCTATAAAAGGTCCTTTTGATTAATTTGGTTAAAAATTAGTTATTATTAATACTCTCCCACTTTCGTTTTTCTTTTGTGACTGAAAAACAAAAAATCACAAAAAAAACTAAAGAAAAAACTAATAAACTCCAGTATCTATTACTGTAAAGAAAATTGGCTAACTCTTCTCTATTAATATAATCAAAAAATACAGATAATAATGAAACCAGAAATGGCCCAGAAAGAATAAGTAATAAACTGTTTAAAGTTATTCTTATGCCTTTATCATCAGTATTAATAAATAATACAAATAGAATGAAAGTTACTAAAGGAGATAAAAATACAGAAATATAGAAAACAAGGTTTGAAAAGTTTTCTATCTGGATCATCTGTAAACTAGTTACAGAAAAATAAATAGAAGACGTTACTCTTCCAACCCAATACCATGTAATAATTACGACAAAAATCGAAATAGCCATAATAGCAATGGCATACAGTATTTCAAGCGGACTTCTTCTTCTCCACTCTATTTTTTCCGAATCTGAAATGTACTGATATCCTTCTCTAAACATATTTACCTCCAACTATATTATTAAGATTTCTACCTAAATTATGCTACATAAAGACATCTAAGTCAATTTATCAAGTCTGTTGATAACGTGTTGACAACTATTTTCAAATGTTTTAAAATTTAAGTGGTAAATCAAGAAGTGGCACTATTTTATTATTAAAATAGTGAGGAAAGTCCGGACACTCACTAAATTTCCTTTACCTCTCGAGATAAAGGAAATTTAGTAAAAAGGTAGCGGGTAACCCCCGTCAAGAGAAATCTAGAGGTGCGAACAGTGACGTTTTGAGTAGAAATACTCAAAACATCCTTTTAGGATGAGTTCTTATGGCAACATAAGAAATGAAACGGCTAAATCCTTACCCGAGTGCAAGGTCGTACTCCATTTTTTATTAAATGGTTTGTGCCGCATGACTCTTTGAGTAATTAAAGAGCTAGATAAATTACTTCATAAACAGAATCCGGCTTATGATTTACCTAAAACAAAAATCCCTGTTAAACCAGGGATTTTTGTTTTCTAGAACGTATTAAAGCATTGCCTCATTTACTAATCTATCTGCGGCAGTATTCTCTTCTCTAGGAATATGTTTAAATTCAACATTCTTAAA
>JBBDIH010000169.1:0-1542 GCA_040880505.1 Minisyncoccota bacterium | reverse complement strand
GCTCTATAACCCTCAAAAGAAACTTCATAAGCTTTGCTGATTATGCTGCTGATTATATTTTCTTTAAAATTAAGTATATAACCACCTATTTTAAATATCTCTTCTAAATCTTTTTGATTATCAAATCTATCAACTAGTCCATTCCAGTTAGCAAAATTCATTTCTTCAGCATCAACAAATGCTAGTATTTCTTTTGTCTTTTCTAAATCTTCAAAATTATATAAATCAATTGCTTCTACATACTTTAAAAAAGTTGGAACATCTTCATCTTTGAAAAAATACTCCCAAGCTAATGTAGCACCAGACTTGTCAGTTGAATAAAGATAATCATCTGCCTGTTTAATTACATTTTCAACAGTCTCATGGTGATCTAATGCTATTATTTTTTCAGCATTGTTCTTAATTTGATTAAATACCTCTTCAGAAAATACAAAATCAACCATATAAATAATTTTATTCTCTATTAATCCTTCTGGATAATGATGATGGTCGGAAACTGGAATAAAATCTGCTTCATCTCCAAATTTTTTCCATAAAACCCAAGCAGATGAAAATCCATCTAAACATCTGGCATGATAAAAAACTACAATATTATTTTCCATATTATTTATTATTTATTTAAAGCCTTTAAACCCGGTAATTCTTTTCCAGATAAAAATTCTAACATAGAGCCCCCACCAGTGGAAAGAAAAATATTATTAGATAATTCTTGATTTAAAGAAGAAATAGTCTCCCCTCCTCCAATTATAATTTCAGCTTCTTTATTTTTTATTAAAGCTTCCAGTATTTTTTCTGTACCTTCTCTAAATTTTTTATCTTCAAATTTTCCCATTGGACCATTCCAGATTATCATTTTTGATTGAGATATTATTTCTGAGTATTTTTTTATTGTCTCTTCTCCTATATCAAAAATATGATCTTCTTCCTTTTTGAAATCTACGGGAACTTTTACCTTTTCTGTAAAAGCAAAAGTTTCAATTAACCCACGAGCATCTCTTTGTGCTAATGAATTACCTATATCAACCCCTCTTTCTAACAAAAAGGTGTTTGCAGGTCCACCACCTAACAAAACATGGTCTAATTTGGACCATAGATTTTTTATAACTCCAACTTTATCGCTAGTTTTTGCTCCTCCTAAAATTAAAGTAAAAGGAGACTTTGGATTATTCAAAGCTTTAGAGAGGTTTTGTAGCTCTTTTTCAAGACATAAACCCCCAAAAGACGGCAAAAAACGCGTTATTTGAGCTATAGAAGCGTTTTCTCTGTGTGAAACAGCGAATGCATCGTTTATATAAAAATCCGCTAAATTAGCTAACTTTTTGGCGAATTCTTCGTTATTCTCTTCCTCCTCTTTTTTTTGTCTTAAATTTTCTAATAAGACTATTTTTTCAGTTTTATTATTAGGTAATTCATAGTTATCACTGAAAAAAACTTCCTCTTTTACTTTGCTGGAAATAATTTCTACGAAAGGTTCTAGAGATGGTGTTTCTTTATCAAATCTTCCTCTATGAGAACCAATTATAATTTTAATATTAAAATCCA
>JBBDIH010000168.1:0-4172 GCA_040880505.1 Minisyncoccota bacterium | reverse complement strand
ACAGTGCCAAACAATATACAGAACTGGAATTACGCCAGTCGATTAGCTCTCGAAATGCGATTGCCAATGGAAAAAGCGAAGTAAACCTCAAAACCGGACTAAAAAAAATTGCACATTTGGCTGGAATTGAAGAAAATGTATCCTTCCATGTGTCTCGTCATTCATTTGCGCAATATGCGGTTGAACAGGGGTTAGATGTATACGAATTGATGCAGACACTACGGCACTCAAAAATTGAAACCACACAACAATACCTTAAAGGCTTGGATGAGGAATTGGCTGATAAGGCAATGAGGAAGGTTTTTTAAATAAAGGGGATTCTATTATGTTTTCTGAAAAAGAATTACATGAATTAAGTAATTATCTAAAGTATAGAGCAGCGGGTAAAATGAGTGAGACCCTTGTCAAATCAAACGGATTTGATATAGAAAAGTTATTTATAGAAAAAACGCCCGTAATAGACGACATTTCGCCAATTTTCTACGTAAGTACAAAGAAAAAGAGCAAAACAAAACAGCAATCGGGATCTGATATTGAAGCAACGAAATTGATTGAAGAAATAAAAAAATCGGTGAAAATTGAGAAGGAGGCAAGAGAAGCGAATGAATTGAGTGACGAGGAAATTAAAGAATTCTCAGATTATTATAAAGATTCAGATATTGACCTATCAGAATATGAATATATGAATTTAATTGATTTCGAACGCTACTATATGGAGGGCGATCATAAATTTCAATATAAGAGATCAATTGAAATTGAATTTTACGATGAATTTCGCAATTCTGAAGATATAAATTTACTTGAAAATGAATTTCTAGGTGTATATACCGTAGAACCGGACTATAATTATGAGCTCCGCCTAAAGTATTTAGATAATGAAGATAATACAGGGTATATAATTCCTTTATACAATCATATTTCTGATTCAGTCTCATCATCTGATATAATTCAAAAATATGAATCTGTCGTCGCTGATTTTAAATTAGATCATAGTAAGAAGGTATCAATTGTAGATGTGGTAAACATTACGCAATTCAGAGATTTATTATATAATCAGGTAGAACGCCAATTAAAAGTGATTGACTCCCTGAATGAGAATGTAAAGAAATACCTTAAATTCTTCTATCGACAGTTAGAATTACAATTGTTAGAGCATAATAAAACACAAAATCCTAAAACCTACAAAAATGAAATTCTAGAAGATTGGTATTACTTTGTTGGTATGGTACGCTCGATTAACAGAACTTTTGTATATAACAAATTGGATGACAAAGAGTTAAATAGTCATTTACAGAAAATTAAAAGAATTCCAGTGATATCTACTGAGTTAAATGAAAAAACTTGTTTGTTATTAAAGAGAACTCACCAAAAAAAAGCCCCCATTCTCAACATTGCAAGAGATTTGCTTATCAAAATCAGATGCGCAGAGAGTATTATTGAAGATATCTTGATGGAACAAACCCTAAAACCACCAAAGGATTTTGTGGAGTGGTTTAAGTCACATAGTAAAGTGGCCGAACAAGAAAAAATTACAAATAAGGACATTATTTGTAAAGCAGTGGAATTAAGGAGACAAGGCTATTCAGTATCGCATATGTTTAACAAAATGCGGGAATGGTTACTCGATGAAGATAAGAAGTTTGGAGAAAAGGAATTCAAGAAAAAATACGGGTTTGGAATCTCAAATATGGGATCTTTTAATAAGCATGTTAATAATCACAAAAATCTTTGTCCCCCTGAGAACAATTAGGAATAATTAGGAACACTCGTTCCTGAAACTCGATTTTCGTCACCTTACTTTAGAGTTGTTAGCATAAAACTAAATAGAGTAAGATCCGATGGAAACTTATATATCCAGCAAAAAAGAGTTAAATGATTTGATTGAATCAGCCGTTGACAAGGCCATTCAAAAAAATCTCCCTTCCGCAATTCAAAAAGCATCCCGGCAAAAATGGCTGACGACAAGTGAAGTCATGGACATATTACAATGCTCCCGGCCTTATGTCCAAAATCTTCGCGACTCCGGTCAGCTGCCTTACAGACAGTACAAGAGAACCATCCGGTACGATTTTGATGAAGTGGAAGCTTTCCTGAACAAGGGCAAAGTAAACAGCTCAAAAAATGAAAGCTGAACTAAGGGGGTATAGTACGTCAATACCACAAATATAGAACTCTAAAAATATCAAATCAATGAAAAAACACGGAATAATCTTGAAAAAGGGTAAAAAGTACCAGACCAAACGAATTTATAATAATGGCTATTTATTGGCCAAGTACAAATATCAACCACTGAGTATTGGTTTTCAAAACAAAATGGTTAACGATATGAATCAACATTTTTGCGGTGGATGGGCCTTGTCCGATTTAGATTTATCAAATGAGGCCCTATTAGAAAGGGTACTCAAAGGGAATAAACCAATGGCTGCAATTACAGCTTGGGAAAAAGAAGATTTAGAGTTCTGCGACGGGCTTGTAGATAGGAGAAAATATTATAGTTACAGTGATCAATATTTACTAACAGGTGCATTTTACACGCTAGTTGCAGTGAAAGGTAAATTCAAAGATTTATTCGATTTACAATCGCTCTATGAGACCTACAAAGAGAATGGCATTGACATCGATATCGAAGAACATAAAAATAAAACCATTCAAAATTTCTTTCACGATTGGGATGGTCATGATTATCACATTGAACTATGGGTTCTTGGTTTGATTCTGGGATACCCTATTGAGAACACCATATCTATTTACAGAGAAGGTGTAGGCAGGTAATCACTTTTTTATACAATAAAGGAACTCAAATATGAGGTATCGCGCATCAAAAGTGCCCGATGAGTTAAAGAACCGCAGTCTTTTTCTGTCAGATTGCATTATAAGGTTCGTAAAACTACACAGGCAGTTAATAAACTCATAATTAAAATTATTATGACTAAATCAGTTAATACCAACCCGAAAAGGGTTGGCAAGGAAACTACTGGCGATAGTAAGCCAGTAGAGGTAAAATTTCATAAAATCAACCGGGAGATTAAATCTCCGGTAACGGTGAATGACTTTATGAAAATGGAAATCCCAGCTCCAAAGGAGTTAGTAGATGGGCTGATACAGAATGGTCTAACAATGTTAATTGCAGGTTCTAAGAAGTTCAGAACCGCTTTGGCATTGTATATGGCAGCGTGTGTATCAAGTGGACAGCAGGTGTTTGGTAAATTAAACACTAAACAATCCCGGGTTCTTTATATCTGTTTGTCAGAGGACACCGTTCGATTCAACAATCGTGTTCGCGCCCTTGCAGATTTCATTGGTGTCCTGCACTTTGAACTCACGACGGTGGAGAAGTATAAAGACTCGCAATTTTTGAGTCGGTTGTATCACTACATCGATAAACGGCGGGTTGAATTAGTAGTCATTGATACTCTTGATGATGTACTTGATGTCAGAACGAAAAACAGTCGTTATCTAAAAGCGGAATTTATCCGCAAGTTGAGAGCACTTGCGAATGACATGCAAACAGCCATACTGGTCATCAATCACAGCGATCAGAAAGACTTGTCGGAAAACCTGTTTCAGGCGAAAACCCTAGAGGCCGGTTCCGATAATGTGATTCTGGTTTCTAGTGTTTATTCTGAAAATCAGCGTGATATACTAACTTTACGACATTACGGGCGTCTGTATGCGAAAAGAGATATTTTCCTTGAGCGAATACAGGGGGAACAAGCTTTTACAAAGCTTGACGAAATCCCAGTCTTAGAAAGTGAAGTTGAGTTACTTGAAAAAGTCACCCTACTTGCAAATGCAGGTCTTAACCAAAGGGAGATGGGAATGATTTTGAGCGTTACCCAAGGGTATGTTTCAAAAATTCTCAAGAAGGTAGAAATCTCTTCTCCGGATACTGATGTGGTCCAGTTGGATGATATCGAGGAGTTCCTAACCCCGAGCGACTCTGATGAGTTCGAGGTCGAAGAGGAAGACGAGACTGAATCGGGAGACCCTGATTCAGATAGCGGTAAAACCGAATCTCCTGAAAAAGGAGAGCAAGACGAGCCGGAAATAATATAAATGCGTTAGTATTTATAATGTTACAGCCCGCCTCTTTCGAGAGGGGCGGGTTTTTTTATGCCCGGACTCACCTGCTCATGAATATCTTATTTCTACAGGAATAACTACCTGAATGT
>JBBDIH010000167.1:0-4212 GCA_040880505.1 Minisyncoccota bacterium | reverse complement strand
TCAAAAAGCCCTTAAGTATCCCATACTTAACAGTACTTAACCCGAGTGGCCCGCATCGACAACAAAGTATCGTGCAGACCCGAAGGTCTGAATTTATGGGTCTTTTTGGTTCACGGGTTCTGAATTCCAAGATGTCGACTTTGTGGGATTCGAACTTATAATGAATTTTTATGATAAAGTTGTAATATGTTCAACATCGAATTATTGCTTAACATTTTATCTTCCATCTGGAATTTTTTGAACTCAGGTTTCTTTCGGGCCATTGTTACATTACTCGCTATTGCCGGTTCAGCGTATTTTGGCCTAAAAAGTTTTCATTCTCAACAAAAAGCAAAGAGATTGGAAAAACTATATTTCAATGATACTTTTGTAAAATACGCAAATATTTTGAGTGAAAACATTCGCATCTCTATTAAAAATAGAAATTGCTTATCAAGGTATTAAATTTAGAAAACCCAACAGAATGCCGAATCATAATTACTTCATCAATCATGATCCACTTAATAATTAATTGGTTTAACAAGGTGTTTCGTAGCGTTTTTTCTCGAGAGGAGAGTAAGCCGTCTATGTTTCAAAATATTTTCAGCAATTCAATTTCTATCGTTATTGAACGACCAGAGCGAGGTACGTTCTCTATACCTTCCGGAGATGCAATAATGTCCGCAGAAAAACTATGGAGAATGCTCGAGTGGATACATGAAGAATTTCTTGAAGATTGCCGCATAAATCAACGTAGCAATTGGGTGCGCAATGAAAAGTTTAATGAGAGGAACACTTCTAGAACTATTTCTTACACGATCCATGTTTGTTTATTAGAAGGTATTTTGCGTCGCATGTATATAGATATGATCATGTCTTTGTCGCATAGAGTTAATGGCGGGATAACTTCCAATCAAAACGAATTGGGTATCAGACGGGAGGAGGTTCAAGATATTTATGATTTCCGAAATATGGTTGCCGCACATACGGTTTATGCTGATCCACGTTACCAGGATGATGATATTGCTGGAGAACTTACTTCATTATCTGTCTTGACCGCATCTGGTATCAACGGAGATGATTTGACTACATTTGCGATAGGGGTAATGCAGGTCCTTGCTAACGGTGATCATCCCGCCCGAACTATACCTCGTATGAACATAAAGGATTTACACTCAAGGATGATCGCTCACTTTGAAGAATGGGTAAATATGTTTGTACAAAAACTCCAAGAAGCAGATAGGCATCTTCCAATACAAAACACTGATTTTACAGCAAGGGCTAGGTAGATTTTTGCTCTAATCCAATTTTCTTGTCCTTATAAACTATCCTACTCTTTAAGTTAGCTAATAATTCTCTTTTCTCAGAGATGCTCCCTTCTTTTAATAAATATTTAGCGTAAGTTTTTATATTTATCTCTTTCACATTAGATTCTTTAGGCTTATTACCAATAACAGATTGGAATTTATTAAATCTTTTTATTTCTTCTTCTAGCTTATATCTCATACCTAATTCATTTATATCTATTTTGTCTATCATTTTTCTTAGTTTTTTAATTAATTCTTTTTCACGAATGTATTTATTTTTACAATATCTATCTCTAGATCTAGTACAACCATAATAGATATATTTAACAGTCGTTCCATTATTTAACTTTTTATATTTTTCTTCTGCTGATATGCCAGAACCGCATATTCCACAAGTCATCAACTTAGTGAAGGCAAACTCCTTTGATTCTCTTATTATATTACCTCTTTTGAGTTGTTCCTGAACCTCGTCAAATAGTTCTTTTGTGATTAATGGTTTATGTCTTCCTTTGTACCAAGTACTACTATCTCTAGGATATTCAAATTCTCCGTAATAGAAGGAGTTTTGTAATAATCTATATATTCCACTCAGTGATAAGGTTTTATTACCTCTTGTATAAAAATTCTTCTCAAATTTAAGCCAGTGATATATTTTTCTCCCACTCCATTTCTCATAAGCCATTTTTTCAAAAATCTGTTTTATTATTGGAGCTCTTTCAGGATCAATGATAACTTCACCCTTTTTATCCATTCTTTTTTGATTTAAGTACCCTAATGGAGCTAGAGTCGGCCATAAACCCATCTCACACCTTGCTCTTAGCCCTCTTTTTACATTCACGCCTCTATTATCATTCTCTAGCTTTGCTTGGGATCCTAGAATCATTAATAAGAACTTTTCATTCGGATTATTAGTAAATACTTGGCTATGAGTTCTTATCTCTTTAAGGATCCCTTGATCCATCAGATCAACCACCGACCCTAGATCTCCTGCATTTCTAGATATCCTGTCTGGAGCCCACGTTAAAATACCATTGAATTTACCTTGTTTTACATCAGAGATGAGTTCATTAAAAACTGGTCTTTGAGCTACATCTTTTGCTGAATGACTTTCTCTTTTAACTTCTACTATCTCTAAATTATCTTTCTCAGCTAACTCAAGCATTTCCTTTATCTGACTATCAATAGATAGAACTTGTCTTTCTTCTGATTCAGAACTTTTACGAGCATAAAGACAGTATTTAACTTTTTCTTCTAAAATACTTTTTATCTCTGTATTTTTTTGTTTAACTAGCATCAACAACATTAATGACACAGTGACCCAGGAAGTCCAGACCCAGCAGGATGCTTAAAGCATTAAAGAATTATAGAGTTCTATGTTAAAATTGGGAGTAATATAGACATCACGCTATGGCAAGAGATTATGAAAAATTGAATAAAGAAGAATTACTTAAAGAGATTAAAGAACTTAAATCTCGTAAATCTTATGGCTTGGTGTGGGAAGATAAGTCTGAAGATGTAGTAGAAAGATGCAAGAAAGAGCTACCAATAATTAATGAAGTTGAAAAGTTTCAAATAAATAAAGACAAGGACCTGTTAGATAATTTTATAATAGAAGGAGATAACTACCACTCACTTTCAGTTCTCAACTATACTCATAAAGGAAAGATTAATGGTATTTATATTGATCCTCCTTATAATACTGGGGCAAAAGATTGGAAATATAACAATGATTACATAGATAAAGAAGACTCATATAGACATACTAAGTGGATTTCTTTCATGAAACATCGTTTAGCGTTAGCAAAAGAATTATTAGCTTTGGGTGGTATAATTTGTTGTACTATTGATGATCATGAGTTACCAAGATTGTTATTACTTATGGAAGAAATATTCGGAGAAAATAATCACTTAGGGACTATATGCATAAGAAACAATCCATCTGGTAGATCAACGGTAAAAGGAATCTCTATTACTCATGAATACGCAGTATTCTTCTCAAAATCAAGTAATTTTAATATTGGTAGATTACCTAGAAGTGAAAAACAATTAGCTAGATATAATAAAAAAGACAGTAAGGGATTTTATGAAGAAGTAAATTTTAGAAAGGGTGGAGGTTTAAAAGAGGAGTCTCCAGTTATGTTTTATCCAGTTTTTATTTCAAATAAAAACTGGAGAATACCAGATATGGAATGGGACGAAGATAATAAAGAGTGGTTATTAAAAGAATCACCAAAAAAAGTTGAGGAAATATTGTATCCAATTGATGATCAGGGAAGAGAAAAAAGGTGGAAATGGTCTTTTAAAAGAGCATTAGAACAAAGTGACGATTTATTTGTAAGAAAAATAAAAGGCAAAAAACATTTATTTCATAAAAATAGAATGTCAAAAGATACAGTATTACCAAATACGTGGTGGGATAAAAATAAATATTCTGCAACAGATCATGGTACTAGACTACTAAAAGAAATGTTTGGAGAATTAAAAACTTTTGATTACCCAAAAGCCGTTGTTGCAGTTAAAGATTGTCTTCGCGTGTTATCACCAAAGAAAAATGCTTTATTTCTTGATTTCTTTGCTGGTTCCGGTACGACTGGTCATGCTGTAATTGAATTAAACAAAGAGGATGGAGGTAATCGCAGATTTATTCTCTGCACAAATAATGAAAACAAGATCGCAGAAGAAGTTACATATCCTCGTGTTAAAAAAGTGATAGAAGGATACGCAGATGAGAAAGGTATTCCTGCTAATCTTCGTTATTATAAAACAGATTTTGTAGATATTGAATCAATAAATAGCATACCAGATGAAAAGAAAATTAATTTAACATACAAAGCTGGACGTATGATAGCCGTTAAAGAAGATACTTTAGACGAAATAGATAAAAATGACTGGTGGCAAATATTTACTGATAACAAAAATAAAAAGA
>JBBDIH010000166.1:0-4234 GCA_040880505.1 Minisyncoccota bacterium | reverse complement strand
CTTAAGAGTATTTCAATTTCATTATCAGCAAACTCCTTTTTATCAATTAAAGAGTCAATTCTGTTTTTGCAATCAACACATATATTTTTATCTTCTTTAGAAATATCTACATTATTATATGATGACTTTGTCATATGTTCATATTATCCACAGATATTCATTGTGTCAAACTTTTAGCGTGATATAATGTATGTGTCGACAAATCAATAACTAAACTTAAAAATCATGGAAATTATACTTTTAATCGGGCGTATTATTTTTGGAGGATTTTTCTTTATGACAGGGATGATGCATTTTAAAAATCTAAAAAAATTAACTGGATATGCATCGTCTAAAAATGTTCCTGCTCCAACATTTTCAGTTATAATTTCAGGTCTTCTTCTATTCTTAGGAGGTCTTGGAATTATTTTTAATACCTATCTAAACGTTTCACTTCTACTTATTTCTATATTCCTTTTACTTGTAACACCAAAGATGCATCAATTTTGGAAAGAAACTGATCCAAATCAAAAAATGATAGAGATGCAACAATTCTTGAAAAATATGGCACTCTTGGGTGCAACACTTATAATCTATTCTCTTTCTCTAGGACTTAGTTTTTAGATTATTATGAAAATATTCACTCAAATTAAGAAAGTAGAAACCAAAATATATGAAGCTCCGATAATTTTAGTACATGGCTCATGGGGTTCATCTATCATGTGGATAAAGTATGCAGACTTTCTATCAAAAAATGGCTGGGAAGTATATGCACTTGATCTACGTGGTCACGGCAAAAGTGAAGGTGAAATTAAAGGGGCCACAATGGAAGATTACGTGTCAGATATAAATCAAATAGTAAAGGAATATGATGTCAGTAACCCTATAGTCATCGGGCACTCAATGGGTGGCTTAGTAGCACTTATGTATGCACGAGACCACGAAACAAAAGCAGTAGTAGCGATTGATCCAAGTCCTTCCAAAGAAGTCCAGGGTGAAGGCGAAAAGAAAGAGTATCCTGAGGAGTACTCTCCTATAGATGTCGGCATGCCAACCGATCCAATGGAGGTCATGAAAGCACTCCCAGACATCTCACAGGAAAAACTTATGGAAATGAAAGAAATGCTCGGTATGGAATCTGGGGTAGCCCGAAGTAATCGTAAACTTGGTATTTCAATCCCTAAAGAAAAACTTTCAATGCCAGTACTGTTTGTAGGTGGTGAATTTGGTGAATCAGTACCATTTGGTATTGGTATTAAGACTGCAAAAGCTATGGCAGATTATTATGAAAAGGAAGTGATTGAAATTACGGGCGCAACACACCCAGGTATTCTTATTGGTGAAAATGCAATAAGAGCAGTCACAAAAATTGAAGAATGGCTTCAAAATAACATCAAGTAACTATGCGTATTATTGCAGTACGTCACGGTGAAACAAAATACAACAAAGAGCGTAAGGTTATGGGAAGTCGTATAGATGCACCACTTACCAAAGAGGGAATAAGAGAGGTTCAAGAAGCTTTACCAAAACTTAAAGAAAGTAACTCAACAAAGATATACTCTTCTCCCCTACTAAGAACAAAAGAAACTGCTGAAATTATAGCTCACGAACTCTCTTTATTAATAGAATATCGAGATGAACTTAAAGAACGTGACGTTGGAACACTTTCTGGAGAAATGTATGAAAAAATAGCCATGATCACTGGTTATAAAGACATAAACTCAATAGAATACGATTACTCAATGTATGGAGGAGAATCATCTAATGATGTGCAAAGACGAATCCAGGATTTTCTAAACGAGGTAAAGAAAAAACACAAAAACGATCCGGCAATAATAGTAGTTACACACTCTCAGATAATAAGAATTCTTTATTTGCTTCAAAACAAATCCGTAACAAATAATAAGGTGGATAATGTATGTATCCATCCTTTTACAATAGATTAACCTATATCTTATTAGATTTTATTACTATTCCTACTGATCTATTTAGTGACATTATATTCATTTGAATAATTTAGTTAAATTTTATCTTAATGTTTTTTGATTATTATATTCCTCTTATTAGTATCAATTTCTACCTCTCCCCCTATTGGAAAAGTAATTATTGGACTAGTATGCCCAAAATCAACATTAGCAATTACAGGAATATTTTTTAGTTCTTTTTTATTCTTAATAATTGTAGTCAATTTATCTTTTGTTACTTTACTTTCTTTTTGAAAACGTCCAATAATAATACCTTTAACACCTTTAAAATCGGGCAAATGAATTAATGATTGCAAATCACATTCAAAATGCATGATACCTGACTCAGAGTCATCCTCCAAAAATAAAATTGAGTTATTTAATTTTGGAAAGTATTCTGTTCCCTGTAAAAGATTCAACGTACAAAGATTAGAGCCAAGAATAGTCCCTTTTGCTTTTGCTTTTGCTTTACCTTTATTAATAATCCACCAACCTTCATTATTAATTTGTCTTCTTTTTTCTTGATTCTTATACCAAGAATCATCACTCCATTTTTCAGATGGTTTTATTTCAAACTCCTCATCATTCATTAAACATTTTTTGAAGTTTTCCAGAGTGTAATCAAAATATTTTTTCTGCCCAAAAGTAGAATATGCTGGGCCTGAATATGTAACTAATCCAGTCTTTGCAAAAATTGCATTTTCTAATGCTGTAGTATCTGAATAACCTATAAATATTTTCGGATTATTTTTAATTAAATCCCAATCCAAATATCTCAATAATTGATTAGAATTCATACCGCCGATAACAGCAAAAACTGCTTTTACTTTTTTATTAGAAAAAGCTTTATGAATATCAGATATTCTAGATTTTATAGATGAAGATCTGAATTCATCAATTTCTGAAACATCTTTACCAAAAGTTACCTTAAACCCTAAATCTCCCAATCTCTGATTAGCAATTTCTTTTACATTATCTGCGATAATGGAGAGTGAGCAAGAAGGTGCTACAACTCTTATTTCATCTTCTTTTTTTAATTTTGGTGGATATATCTTTTTCATAATAATTAATTTATATCAGTTCCCTGATGAGAAATCATCTGATAATTATTATTGAATTTTTTCCAAATAGAAATTCTTAGAGATTTTGTTGTTTTATCATTTTCCTTTTTAATAGCAATGTAATTAATAATTAAAACATCATCTGTTATGTTTTTAGATTTCATATTTTTGTCTTCTTTCTCAATTTTATTCATGTTGGTTGCTATGATAGTTATTAGAATAAAGTTAATTAATCTTAGAAATTAAATCATTCCAAGTGATACTTTTTGCCCAATTTTTTATTACAATGTTAAAAACTAAATCCTTATCTTCTTCATTACCGCTAAAGTGATCAACTCCTTCTTTCAGTATTAAGACATTGTAACCTCTCCATTTTAGCTCTTGAGCAGTAGAAAGAACACAACAATCAATAGTAAGCCCAAACAACACAAGAGTTTCCTCATCTGGGGTACCAATATTATTAATTAACCATTTTGTGAATGATTCTGGGTCTTGTTTTGGTAATCCCGGTTCTTTTCCAGATTCTCCTATATTATCTCTTACCCATATAGGAGAATTCATACATTTAATCCATTCAGAATCTACTAGCTCATCAGGAACAATAGATTTATAGCCCCAAGTTCCTGGGATACAGCAGTCAGAATTCATTCCTAATCTAGGATTTCTATAATCAGAAATAATTTCATTTATTCTAATATTATTATCTTGAAAATAAGGGAATAATGTATTTTTAAGAAAATTCACAGATGACCTAAGCCTATAACACTCACCTTTTTCAGTAGTAAAGTCATTTTGTAGGTCAATAGATATAAAAGAGTAATTTGTCATTATTTTTAGTATAACATTACTTGTTGCCGGACAGGCCCGCCTCGACTCGCGTTGACTTGTCGACGCGGGGATTCTTTCTCCCCCAAAATTTCTGAGGACAGAAATTTTTCCTCCGAAACCGCAGACTTTCACTTTATCTCCCAACGGGAGCGCGAAAGTTCTGTTCGAATCCCACTATAAACAAAATCACCCAAGTACAAAAACTTGGGTGATTTTGTTTGTTGCCGGACAGGGATTCTTTCTCCCCCAAAATTTCTGAGGACAGAAATTTTTCCTCCGAAACCGCAGACTTTCACTTTATCTCCCAACGGGAGCGCGAAAGTTCTGTTCGAATCCCACTATAAACAAAATCACCCAAGTACAAAAACTTGGGTGATTTTGTTTGTTGCCGGACAGGGATTC
>JBBDIH010000165.1:0-4255 GCA_040880505.1 Minisyncoccota bacterium | reverse complement strand
CGGGATCAACAGGAGTATTTTTTTAATTATATTTTTCATAAACAAATTAGTTTGAGACTTCTATAACAGAATCTTCTATCCAGGTTGTTTGATAATCATCCCAATTCACTTGCCAAAATTCTGCAGTAGAGCCTTGTACAGGGGCTGGTTCTGGACCTCCGACTACCGTTCCTTTAGATCCGGGATCAATAAGTATGCTGGTCTGGTTACCTATAGGCCATGATGCCCAAGACTCATAAGCTGTGTTTGCTGTCATAATCACTTGTCTACCTATGATTGATTCATCGTCGTTGTCATTATCCCCATCATTGTCACCTCCTCCGTCATTACCATCATTTCCTCTAACGGTTTCTGTTATAGTTTTTCCTCCATTTCCTAGGTCACTGGTTTCTCCACTAGCTTGCCAGACACTGTTTACGTTTAAGGTTAATGAGTATTTTCCTGTGGTGTCGGGGGTAAAAGTATATTTCACCTCATTTTCCACATCTCCATCTAAATACTCCCAATCTGATTGTCCGAATGTTCCATCTGGTTTTCTTAATGTCCAACTAATAACCCAATCAATTCCAAGATCATTAGTTTTTAAGATTGCTGTGTGTGTGTGGCTTTCATTTATATTTATTTCGTGTCCATCTTCCATTTCTATAAATTTATTAAGAGCATCATTTTCCTCTCTATCATTATCCCCATCATTACCATCATCACCTCCGTGTGGAGGGTCTATATCATCTTTAGTTATATCATTACCGCCTACATCTCCTTGCAACTCTTCACATTTTTGTCTTAAGTCACTTAATTCGCTTGGTATATCAGCACAGGTTGCTCCATTACCACTTCTAGGATTATTAGTAAACATTCCAGCTAATCCTTCTGAAGATTCTCTTGCCAACCTATTTATAGCAGCATCTATTATAGCAGCAGTAAATGTACCTACATCACTAGCATTTATTATGTAATCAAATTCAGCACCCAATGCGTCGCTAGTTAATCGTCCAATCGTGCTTCCTGGGGTTATAGTTTCAACATCTGTACATCTCCACTCTGACCCAGCTGGTTGATCGGTAAGACCATTATATTCCACTCCTTCATCCATCCCGGTATTTCCAGGAGCTTTAAAGTAATAATCTACTCCACTCAAGAAAACCCCTTGCTCTTCTCCTTCAACCTTTGTCCATTCTGCACATCTTTTTTGAGATAAGAAACCTCCACCTACGCTTGCTTCATATTCTGCTATAGCTGTTCTTTCGTTTGTTTTCTTTTGCAGTTCATTTTGAGTTAATGCTTCCACTCCCCATCTATTATTCTGTAGCTTCATGGTTTCTTGCCAGGCTAACCACCCTCCACTTCTAAAATCATTTCTAAAATCATTTATGCTTGTATTTAAATTACCCAACACTCCTGTTAAGGTACAACTAACTCTTTCAGAGAAAACTGGAGTTTCTATCTGCATTATTAATCTGCTTCTTGCACTAGGATAACAAAGGTCTCCAGCTCCTATATCTTGAATAGTGTCTCCAATTGCTGCATTTCCTGCGTCTTTTATTAATCCTAATGGATTCTTTACAAATCTAGGAGAACCTTCTCCCTGTATCCATTTAATTGTTTCATCTGTTATTGTATCTAAAAGTCTCTTTTTCAAATTAGATATAAGAGAATCTCTTAGTATGGTTAGACATGTTGTTTTTGATTGTTCTTGTTTAGCCTTTACATCTTCTGTTGGAACAGAGGAACCAGAAGCAGCCCCACCACCTAGTACTGTATCTATAGTCCCAGAATCAATACCCGTTACACCCTCTAGTGCTAGTCTAGCTGCTTTCTCTGACTTACTTAGTATGCTGTCTTGTATCTTTGACCAGGCAATACAAACCCCAACTATAGCAGCCCCAGCTCCTATTACTCTAGCCGCATCTCTTACATCTAGTGCATGAGTTGGTTTTGGAAATAAAACAAAACCATTGAGTATGATGGAAACTATTAGAATTAAAACTATAATTTTTTTATTTGGGTATTTCATTCTATGAATTTTCAAATAAATTACCAACCCCCTTTTCAAGTCTAATTAATATTTCGGATGATTTTTCGTTTAAGTTAGCTGATTTTTCTAAAGCAAGTATAGCCCTTAAGGGATCAGTATTATCTTTTAAAAAAGAATCATAAACTACGATTTTTTCTAAAAATAAATTCATCCAATCTAAATGAAATTCAACCCAAATTTCAGGAACTTGCAGTTCTATCATTCCAGTTATTTGGTTTTTAGATGATTGTATATAGTCTCTTAATCCATCGGTTGATTGATTGTACAGCCAATCATTTACTAATGTTATTTCTGATTTGTTTATATTACTAAAATTTTCATTGATTAAATCACCTAGGCTTCTAAGGTATTCTTTTTGAGCTAGTTTAGAATTATCTTCTAAAATTTTAATATCGTCTCTGCTTAACTTCTCAATTTTAAATATTTCATTCAGTACTTGATCAAACTCTTCAGAATTAACATTAATTTTTTCTAATTCTGGAAAATTAATAAAATATTCTCCAAACATTTCAGTAGGACCGTCTGGGTTATTTTCAGCTATATTCTTTAAGTACTCATTACCCAAAGCATCAGTAAGATTCACTGACTTGTTAGTTATTGAATTTATCCTACTTTTAATTTTATCTGTTTCAGAGTCAAAGTTTAAAGAGGGATCAATCTTGTTTTCTTGAGAAGAAATGGTCAAAGAAGGCTTTACTTGTTCACTTTTATTTATTAGAAAAAAACTTACTATTATTCCTAACAAGATAATTGATATTGATAAGACTAATCTTTTTTTTATCATAAAATTATTATTCTAAATATATTTTCATTAGTTATTATATCGTTTTAATAGATAAGATTACAGTAAAAACCTCTTATTAAGATAATTTAGTTAGGCCTTTGTAAAGAGGGTCCGTTTTGCGATGGCGCAGGTTGTCCGCTAGTACCTATTTTTTCCACCACAGGGCCTCCACCTTCTGCTTCTTTTTTACAGTAAAACCCTTCGTCTCCTGTAAATACACCAATCACGGTTCTCGACCAACTTCCTCGTAGACAAGACACGCGAAGTAATGGGGATGTACTTCCAAGTACCCAGTATCCTTCTTTTATGTTATTAAAGTCATAGATTTTTGTTGTGATTATCCCTGCTCCCGGTATAAAGCCAGAGAATATAGAGTTATTAAGAACCATAAACGAGCCTCCCTTTGGAGAACCCACACTTATTAATTTTCCGTAGGTTATTGGAAGTCCCTTTTTCCCCGGAGCTCCTAAACAATTACAATTTGTGGTCTCTTGTACTACCCCACCGAAACTTCCCCGTGAAAGAATGGAAATACCTAAATTATTATCAGAAAAGCCTTGAGCTAAATTTATATCTAGATAGTTTAAGGATCCTATCAAACTAACACTCACTAAACTCACAATAATAATTGCCGTAAGTAATAAATTCTTATGATTCATAATTATTAATTATACTACATGTCTAATTAATTTCATCTTTTCTATTAGTTTAGATATTTTTTTTATGTCTCTTATGCTTAAGTTTTCCGGTCTCCAGGAAGGTATGATTCCGCTAGATTCCAGTAAGTTTTTGATCTTTTCTTTGTCTAATCCTTCTATGGATAAGTTATTGGCCAGAGTTTTTCTTGGATGTTTGAAGATTATTTTTACTGCCTTAAAATATAACTCACTGTCTTGTATATTATCTTTTGTTTTAATTTTAACTATCCCTCCATCTACCTTTGGGGAAGGATCAAAATCACTTTTTGGAATAAAAGAAATTATTTCTGGCTCTCCCCAAAACTGAACTGAAGCTGATAAGATGTTCATTTTCGGAGGGTTTGCCGTCACCCTTTGGGCTACCTGTTTTTGTATTCCTAAAACGGAGAGTGTTGGTTTGTGAGTAAGCTCCTCTATTGTTCTAAATAATTTTCCTGTTATGTAGTACGGAATGTTGCCTACTAATTTGTAGGGCTTAGGGCTTATTTCTTTAGTTATTTTAGGAATAATTTCTAGCGCATCTCCTTCTATAATCTCTAACTTCTCATCCTTGAATTTATCAGAAAGTTTTTTTACTAACTTCTCATCTTTTTCTATACAAATTAACTTTATTTCTTTTTTTAATAAATCTTTAGTTATAACTCCTTTTCCTGGGCCTATCTCTATTACTAACTCTCCCTTCTTTAGTTCAAGGGCATTAATAAAGTCATTGATCTTTGCTTTGTTTCTTAAGAAATT
>JBBDIH010000164.1:0-4336 GCA_040880505.1 Minisyncoccota bacterium | reverse complement strand
CTGCACCCCTGAAAAGCACGCCATGGGGCATTACAACAGCCATAACGCCATTCTCAGCCAGATGATAGATCATGTGCTGTATAAAGGCGTAATCGGCTTTGGAACCAGGTGCAAGTCTTCCGTATTCCGAGAACCGGTCATCGGTCATGAGCAACTGATTCGCACTCCACTTCGCACTAAACGGTGGATTCGCTACCACGGCTTCGGCTTCCAGTTTATTGTGTTGCGGGTATTCCAGTGTGTCTTCGAGTTTGATATCGAATCTGGTAAAATGCACGTCATGCAGAATCATATTCATCCTGCATAGGTTGTAGGTGGTTCGGTTGCGTTCCTGACCGTAGAAGTTCAGGACTTCGCATTCCCGTGACAGACGCAATAACAGCGACCCCGACCCAGCCGTGGGGTCATAACCACTTTTAATTCGTGTCTTGCCCAGCGTAACGATGCGTGACAATATTTTTGAGACCTGCTGCGGGGTATAGAATTCGCCCGCCTTTTTTCCCGCTCCACTGGCGAATTGCGCAATCAGGTATTCATAGGCGTCACCGAGCACATCAAGTTCCGAACTCCCGATTTGAAAATCGATTTTATCAAGATGTGCCAGCACTTTTGAAATGACCTCGTTACGCTGGTCAACGGTCTTGCCGAGTTTCGTGCTGTTCAAATCGAGGTCCTCAAACAAGTGGTCGAAATCCTCTTCACTTGCCGTACCCATTGTGCTCTGCTCGATGCTGGTCAGGATGGTATCAAGGTCTTCGATGATGAAATTGCTTTCGGATTTGCCGTTTCCGTTCCCACGTTTCGCTATCTGGCTGAATAACTCCGAGGGTTTCAGGAAATAACCGAGCTTTTCCAGCGACTCTTCCCGGATGGCTTCAAGGTATTGCTGACCCATTTCGGTACTTTCTTTGATGTCGAGATAAGACATCTTATCCTCTTTGAGAATCTCATCGGCATAGATGCGCATCTTTTCGCTGAGGTACTTGTAGAAAATGAATCCCAATATGTAATCACGGAATTCATCGGCATCCATTTTACCCCTTAGCGTGTTGGCTATGTTCCAGAGTTGCTGTTCGAGTTGTCGTTTGTGGTCTTCTGACATGTTTTAATTTAAAACTTGATTTAGGGTTCGAAAAGAATCATCTAAGATATTCAGAAAGTTTCAGTAATACAATCTGATTATCTGCACCATCAAATAATGGATTTCAAGAGTAATTATTTACCTTTAATATTTATAAACTGATTAAAACCCTCTGCGATGAACTGGAGCAATCCATTCAGCAGAACAGGAAATATACACAGGTATTATTGTAGGTGGCTTTGAAAGAGGCGTTAGAACCTAAAACTAAAAATCAATGGCTATTATCGCAAGAAGCAGTTCTCCAAATCAAGATGAAATCATTCGGAACTCAAATCCAAGACATCTATACAACCATGAGTTCGGAGGCGGGCGCTTTTTTCAGGTAGTATTTGAGGATGAAAATGAAGTTCATATTAGACTTGCTTCACGAACCATGATGAAGGTGGTTTATATTGAAGACCATGATGATATTGAAGGATTAGAAATTATTAAATTGATAGATGGAGAAGAGAGACAAAGTATCAAATTCAATAAATTCAATATTGCGCAACTAAAAGAATTTCTAAAGTTTATTTGTGAAATCAATCTGAAAGATATAACTGAAAGGAGAATAAGACTTGAATCTGATATAAGTCTTGACGAAGAATCTACAGCAAAAATTAAAACTTTATTGTCAAGCAATGAAGGTGGAACATTTATAAAAAAACTTTTAGAAGAAGGTATAATTAGTGATGAGGATATTGTAAATACAGGGTATAGAAAAGAACAATTATCGGAGTTTAGTAATCTTTTGACAATCGATTACTATTGGCAGGAGTATAAAGAAAGGGCAGGAATTCCCAATGCTGGTGAGGAAAAAACGTGGCAATATTTTTTTAAAAAAAATCAATGGATATTTGGGTATGGTCTTGATTACAGATATAAATCCATTATTCAGGATGAATTTCATGCATCAGATACTGATGCTGATGGAAGTGAAGGTGTGATTACTGATTTTTTAATTGCGGATAAGAGATACATTTCTTTTGTTGAGATTAAGAAACCATCAACAGATTTGTTTAAAACAACTCAAAATAGATCACGGTCGTGGAAATTATCAAGTGAATTAATTGAATCAGTAAGTCAAATATTAGAACAAAAAGCCAGTGGTC
This sequence comes from Minisyncoccota bacterium, assembly GCA_040880505.1. Taxonomy (GTDB): domain Bacteria; phylum Patescibacteriota; class Minisyncoccia; order UBA6257; family GWB1-50-10; genus JBBDIH01. Next base: position 2,104 of record JBBDIH010000164.1, on the reverse strand, counting down.
AAATAAAAATTAAAACAGGTGAATTATATTCTGAAGATGGTGAGTTAATCGAGCAAAATTCTTATGATTCAAAAGTATTTTTAATAATTGGAAATCTTATAAAGGAAGAGAATAGTGCTACAAATGCAAGGGAGTGGGCAATAAAATCAAAAACATTTGAACTGTTTAGAAGAGATTCGAGAAATATAGATATTATTACATATGATGAATTATTTGAACGAGCGAAGCATATTGTTGGCATCGAAAATCAAGCCTCTGAACATTCAACTTCGGCAAGTGGGGATACTTCATCTGACTCTGAAATTGATGCCCTTCCTTTTTAATTGAAATGCAAAATGCATCAACAAAGAGTGAAATGGGGTTACCCAAAGCAGATTGTTTATTTTACAGGGTGAAAACAATAATTTCATCCATTGGATTTATTTCTCAATAGTTTTTCTTTAAGGTTTTCTACCTTCAATAATTTTCTTTAAATTTAATACGATAATGTAAATACTGACAATCTAAATTCTAAAATATTATGAAAATCAAAGTTAAAGATATTGAAATGTTTTTTGAGGCTCTTGAGGCAAATAATCTTAATTCAAAAGATAAAATGAGTCAGTATATTACTGATATACAAGACTACAGGGTACATGGTACATTGAAGCCTGAATTAAAAATAATTAAAGGAATGGATGACGGCATGATGTTTAATGTTTGGGATTTCTTTTTGAACAATATGAATAAGTCAACGTTTGCTGAACTTATGTTGGATATGTTAGATAATAGGAAGAATATCGGATAGTAGGTAAAAAATGTTTTTGACTTCAAATGGTTTTCGCTTAACTATTTCTGTTTGTGGTCAGAGTATATGCGAAAACCTTTTTAGTTCCAATCTAAATTCCGTAAACTGCCCAAACAATTATTATCATGAGAAACACTATTATTTTACTTCTATTTTTTACCTCTATTATTTTATCCTCTTGTGCCAGCACTACCTTTTATCAAATTTATAAGGCTGTTCCAGATGAGGAAATAATTGAGCGAGACAATTATTTGGTCTATGAAGATGAAAACTGTGAAGTTTTATATGACCTATGGGACGAAAACGGAAATATTGGATTCACATTCTATAATAAAACCGATGAAACAATTTTCTTAAATTTGGAAGAGAGTTTTTTCTTACAGAACGGAATAGCCTATGATTATTTCAAGAATAGAATTTACACGGTTTCTAAAAGTGCGGGGGTTTCTGTATCGGGTTCATCTTTTAATAGTATATCCATGACAGCAAATAAAGTTGCAAATGCAATATCCTCAGAAGAGTCCGTATCATTTACCGAAAAACAGATTGTCCGTATTCCATCTAATTCAGCAAAAATAATTGCAGAATACAATATAAATGAGGCTTTGATACGAGATTGTGATTTGTTGAAATATCCGAAGAGAGAAAAGGATATAATAACCTTGGAATTTGAAAAATCTGGCAGTCCAATTGTATTTAGCAACAGATTAGTGTATTATGTCGAGTACCCAATGAATCCAATAACTGTAGAAAATGAGTTTTATGTTTCCGAGATTACAAATTATCCGAAAGATATGTTAGTTAAAAGTGCATATGAAGAATTTTGTGGAGAGAAAAGTTCGATGTCTACTTATCAAATGAAGTACTTTTCACCCTCTCATTTTTATTTAATATATAAAAAGGATATAACTGGGATGAAACACTGATGCTGCTCAACCTGATTGATTGAAGGAATGATAAATTACCTGATGAATTAATTATTATTTGTGGTTGTTAGGTTTTTCATTTTAAGCGGAAATGGCATATTGGGTGTCTAATTCAGGTGTCCAAAAAAACAAAACACCCCGTAAACATTGAGTTTGCGAGGTGTTTTCTGTAGTCCGTAGGGGAAATATTAAATATCTTATAAAAGCCAGAAAACACAGAGGCGATATATTATAAAGTCGCTTGATGTATATCAATTCTGGTTGCTAATTACTCCTTACTTTTGGTTGCTAACATTATAAGACCATGTAAATCAGAGATTAAAAGGGTTTAAGGGCGGTCCGGACGAGAATGCCTTACGGCGGACTCTTCCCCTCCCGGGGGGTACGCTGC
>JBBDIH010000163.1:0-4591 GCA_040880505.1 Minisyncoccota bacterium | reverse complement strand
TTTTAGTAATGTAGTGTTGACTTTTAACACAGTACCTTAAACGCTGGGTCGTTAGCCGTCACTTTAGAAACATGGGAAAAACTTGATACTCGTGCTAGAGAACGAAGAAAAAGAGCAGAAAAAAGCTTTTGAAAATGGGTGGATTGTTGACGCTAAGGAAGAGTTTTGGAATCCGAAAAGCTCAGCAAGCGTGATATTGCGATCCATATAAGTTTAGGGATGATATACCTATTCCATAAAACAGAACAGATAAGAAAAAAGCTCTAAACTATTTTGAAAAAGCAATCAAATATGCAAAACTACTATACAAGTTATGTATTGTTATATAAAGCTTTAGTTAAAAGATATTTGAGGCAAATTGATGACATTCTTCTAGATTATTTACTATATTACAAAAAATAGTTAGAGTAATATCGGGATGAATCTAGAAGAAAGGGATCATAATTACATTTATAGAATTACATGCCCTTACCCTAGCAGCCATAGCTTATTAGTTGTTGTAGTTTTTCTCTTTCTGGCTACTTGTTCTTCGCAAAAATCTCTTTCACCCAATAAATCAGAAACTAGCAATAGGAATCAACCTAGTTGGGTAAAGTCGGAAGTTCAGCCAAAATATAATAGTCCAGATTATATTAGTGCAGTTGGCATATCAGAAGTCACAGATAACAAAGCAAAAGCAAGAAAAGAAGCCGACCAGAATGCCTTCTCAAACATTTCCCGACAAATATTTGCGGAGGTTACTTCTGAAATAACGGTAAGGCAATCTTCAGTCAAAAAGAATAACGTTGAAACCATTTTAGAACAAACCATTGCCAATTCCAATGTACAATCCTCTGTATCTATTACTGGATTGAAAATTGTTGATAGATATTATGATACCAATGACAATGTTTATTACTCTTTGGGAATTCTTGACAAAAAAAAAGCTACAGAGAATTACCGATCGAAACTAACTCAGATAAAAAATACATATGACGATTACATCTCCTCATATAAACGAAACAAAGACAAAGGACAGCTTTTCCAATCAATTCTCAATCTCAAGGAAGCAATGCATGAAGCGGTTAACTATCAAAAGATATTGCCTACACTTGATCTTCTAAACCCTGAAAAAGTTAAAGCAATTAACTGGAATCATCCCTCCTACTCTAAAGTTCTAAACTATTTATCAAATACACTTACAAATCTAAAATTTGAAATAACCCAAGGACAAAAACAAGACTATATAGTCGGGCTCCCCCTAGCTGACCCGTTACGAACGTTACTAATTTTAGAACACGGTACATCCCAAAGAATACCTATAACAAATGCACTTATAATATTTAATTTTCAAGAAGGGGAAGGGGAACTTAATGAGAAAACTAAAACCAACTCTAGTGGGATAGCTTCCACTAGGGTTAACGATATAACGAAGGCTCCATCAGAAAAAGTTGTTGTTCAGGCTAGACTTGATCTTTCTTCTCTTGAAGACACGACAAAATATGCTAATGAATGGAATAAAAGGCTCAGAACAGCAACACAGAATGTTCTATTTCATTTTCTGCCCAAAAAAGCGTCCTCTGGAATAAATATTCTAATTGACATATTTACTACCTCTTCTTGTTCAACCAGTAATAAAGAACTTCCCAACGAGATCTTTTCATCAACCTTATCAAAGGTTGGGTTTAACACCAAAACAATTGCAAAAAATGATATCTCCGATTCATCAGATGATCATGACATCATTATAAGTGGTTCTATTTCCTGTACCCCTAAGAGCGAAGTTCAAGATATGACAATTTATAACGGGCAAATAAATGTTAGCGCATCTATAATTCAACAGGATTCAGATGAAGTACGTATAACTGAATTCTCACAACAAGAAATTCGTGGATTTGGATTAAATGAAAAACAGGCTATCAAAAAAGCGATAATAAACGCATCTGAAAAGGGCGCCAACTATATTACTACCCAGCTATTAGATCAATATTAATTTTAATCAACTTATTAGTTATGAAAAAGCTAATCTTTGTACTTACCGTTTTCTCATTCCTGTTCCTTTCCCCTCATTCACTCTCTGCGCAAGCAAGTTTGGGTGAAAAGGTTGGGGAACTCAGTACTCAAATTTCTAAACAGATAGAGAGTAATGAAAAGACCAAAATTGCAGTAGTTGAATTCTCAGATTTACAAGGAAATGTAACAGATTTTGGTCGATTTTTAGCTGAAGAACTTATCACTCGCTTTTATCAAACAAATAAGTTCACAGTTGTTGAAAGACAAATGCTAAATAAAGTTATTGAAGAGCAAAAATTAACTCTTAAAGGAATGGTAGATCCAAGTTCAGCAAAAGAATTAGGCAAAATATTGGGTGTTGATGCAATAGTTTCTGGTACCATTACTGATCTATCAAATAGTCTACGTGTAAATGCTAGAATTATGAATACTGAAACTGGTGAAATCTTTGGAGCGGCTTCTACTCAGATATATAAGAATGATTCTGTTATTCAATTGATGAGTTCAGGTACTGATCTTTCAGATAACACAGGTGATAATTCAAATAACTCTGGCAAAGAAGAATCCGATGATGTTACATATAAAGCTGTATCCAATAGTTTATTATTTGAATTAAATGAAATTACTTCTTCTGGAAATACAGTCAAATTCAGTCTGACTGTTACCAACAAAGGAGAAGAAAGAGATTTTTATTTATATGGTGACTACTCAAGATTACCTACCCGACTTTACGATGATCAAGGCAAAGAGTACTTGCCTTCTCAGGTTAAAGTTGGTAATGATAGTGATGATGCAAGGGCTGAAATGGATCAAATGGTGAAGGGCGTACCTATTGATGCGAGTATAACTTTCAACAATATTTCTGATAAAGTCACTAAATTTACATTAATCCAAATTGCCTATAGAGTTCTAAATGACGGAGGAAAAATTGAGTTTCGTGATATACCTCTAAATTTTGGCAAATAATAAAATCATTTAGTAGTGAAAGTTTATGTATAGTTCAAAACCAACCATTTATGACTCGTTTAAAACAACTACAGCTTTTTTAAGCTTAGCAATAGTATGTATTATCTTCCTTTTAGCTTCAAATGTAGCTAATACCACACCTAATGAAATAATAACGGATGAAAATTATCAATTTGAAATAGAAGTCCCTTCAGACTGGAAAATACAACAAAGAGCTAAAGAAAAAACAGATCTCCTTCGCCTCTCATTAATCTCACCTCAGAATACTATTATTTTCAAAATCTTTGCTCTAAAAGCCGAAGGTATGATAGACTTAGAAAAATTAGCTAAATTAGATCAAAAATTTAGCACTTTAGGACAACTCGACAACTCAGAAAAGAAATCCAACTATATTCAAAAGAAATATCAACCCAATGAGGATGGATTATTTGCAAAAGCTCGTTTTATCAGTACAGGCAAAAGAGGATATATATTAGTTGCCTATTCCAAAGTAAATGAATTTACTGATGCAGAAGTTATTTTTAATAATTTCAAATTTGAAAATGCTACTTCTGAATCAACTGGTGGTTGGATTACATTTCTACTTGGTTTTGCATTTCTATTACTTGTGAATTTATCTGGGAGACTTTTCAAATCAGGTTCAATCTTAATAAAGACACTAAACAGAACTAAATCAGAAGTGGCTAACAATGAGAAAAAAATCGATTACAAAAAGTTTTATAAATTTAAGAGAAAAGCTTACTTCAAAATTTTTATTGGACTTGCTGGAGGTATAGTAGCTATTTATTCAATAATTTACTTCGTATCTGATAGCTGGTATATTTTTTTAGGTTCAGTTGTGACAATTTTTGCATACATTACTGGTTGGTTTGGATATATACTCATTCCAGGGTTGGGCGGTTTACAAGACTGAATATAAAATGACTATGTCAGGATCAAAATACACTTGGATATTCTCGATATTATTTTTTTCCCTTTTCCTTGTAGAATGCAAGAACCAAAAGAAGGTGAGTAGAACTTCTTCAAGCTCAACCCTCGGTTCACCATTTCATATCAGCCCCTGCGACAATCTAACACATAATTTATCGGATGACGAGCTGGCCTTTGTGGCTGTAGGTGAATCAAAATCCAAAAAACTAGCATCCCAAAAAGCCCAATTGGCCGCTACACTCCAACTGGATCAGTTTTTCCAGTCCGAATTTATAGAAGGTGGACAAATTAATTTGTTTAGAAATTATGAAGAATTAGAAAACCAAAATAAAACAACCTTGAAAATACGAGAAGAGATTGAAGAACTTCGCAAAGAATGGTCAGAAGTGAGCTATAAAATGACCGAAAAAAAACGAAATCACAACGGATTTACACATAAACAGGAAGTTCTGCAAGACTACAAGAATATTTTTATTGCGGTTAATATGCTAAAGGTTTCTGAAGCTTGGATCCGGAACCACTGGGAAAGAAGTTTAGCTGCCACTGACTCCTCATTCTATCTAAAGGCAAAACAAAGTATACAATACAAAGAGCTCATGAAAATGGATATTCAGCAAGAACCGCCCTGTGAGAACTTTTAGAGAGAGGCGTGTACTTAAACAGCTTAAAGAAGTCCGTGGACTTCCCAAGACAATCCGGGTGG
>JBBDIH010000162.1:0-4719 GCA_040880505.1 Minisyncoccota bacterium | reverse complement strand
TGGACGTCAACATTCTCGGGCATATTTTTGAGCATTCGCTGAACGAGATCGAGGAGATCAATGCCGAGCTGAAGGGCGAGGAAGTGGACACCTCCAAAACCCGCCGCAAAAAAGACGGGGTCTTTTACACGCCCAAATACATCACCAAATATATTGTAGAAAACACGGTCGGGAAGTTGTGCGAGGAAAAGAAAGCCGAACTGGATATTGAAGATGAGGAATACCGCCCGAACCGGCAAAAGAAAACCAAGAAAGACCTGCTCGCCAAACTGGAAAACTACCGGGATTGGCTGCTGGAACTCACCATTTGTGATCCCGCTTGCGGAAGCGGTGCGTTTTTAAATCAGGCACTGGAGTTTTTGATCGCCGAGCACAATTATATTGATGAACTGAAAGGAAAGATTCTGAATCAGCCACTTGAATTATCTGATATCGATAATCAGATTCTGGAGCGGAACCTGTTTGGGGTGGATATAAACGAGGAGTCGGTGGAAATTGCCAAGCTGAGCCTGTGGCTGCGCACCGCCCGAAAGGGACGAAAACTCACCTCGCTGAACAACCACATTAAATGCGGCAACTCGCTGATCGACGATCCCGAAGTGGCCGGCGACAAAGCCTTTGACTGGAATAAAGAATTTCCGTCTGTGTTCCGTCAAAAAGAAAATCAGGCGTATCATGTAACCTGGGTGACCCATAATGCGAGAACTTCCCAACGCATGAAACAATTTGGAGTGGAGAAGGGTGCACCATTTTTGATGAGCGATGAACAGGAAGCATTCATTACCCGTGAAATTGTACGGATGGTGGAGGAAGATGGATTGAATGTGATGGCTTATAACATTTGCAAAGATCACGTTCATATGCTGTTGGTGTGTGAACCGGATGAGCTGTCCAACATCGTGCGGAAATTAAAAGGCCGTTCATCGCAGAAGCTGAAAGAAGCATTGGGGATTCCTAAAGAAGAAAAATTCCAATTATGGGCACAGAAATTTAACCGAAAGCCCATTACCGACCGAGACGGGCTGGCCAATGTGCAGCAGTATATTTTTCACAACCGGAGAAAACACGGCTTGCCACCGCTTGATGGAGATGAGCTAAATTTGAAAGATCCATCATGGGAAGGAAAATTAGAATCCGACTACGAACCGGGCGATGAAGAAACAACAAACCAAGACAAGGAGTTGCAACAAGATCAGGACGACAATGTAAACTCAATCCGGGACAAGGGGTTGCAACCCCTTGCCTCGGATGGGAAATCCCTCTCCGAAGTGATTAATGACATGTGTTTGACCGAAGAAGAAGCCTTCCGCCCGGAATACACCGGCGGCTTTGATGTGGTGATTGGGAATCCGCCTTATGTGAGGCAGGAATTATTCGGAGAAATTAAGCCATATTTGGAGGGCAACTTTAAGGTATTTGAAGGAACCTCAGATTTGTTCGCCTATTTCTATGAAAAATCTTTTCTACTATTAAAGGAACAAGGTGTTTTTGGTTTTATTTCTAATACTTTTGATAAGACTAAAGCTGCTAATAAACTTAGAAAACACCTTTCGAAGCAAACGACTTTTGAAACATACGTGGATTTCACGGAGGTTCAAGTTTTTGAAGGAGCAACTACCTATCCTATTATTCTAACGGCAAGAAATAAAAGAACAAGACATAATCAGTTCACTTACATCAAAATTCCTAAGAAAAGTCAATCAAAAGAAATTGATATAGAGTCACAGATTCACACGACAGTAGAGCAAAGTTCTTTGAATCCAAAGAATTGGGATTTTAATTCTGTTGAAGAGATAAAAGTTTTGGAAAAGCTTAAAAAACATAAAAAAATTGAAGAGCAATTTGGAAAAACCTACAGAGGTATTGTAACTGGTTTTAATGAGGCTTTCATAATTAATGGTAGTACCAAGTCAAAGCTTGAAGATGAGCATGTATCATCAAAAGAATTAATAAAGCCATTATTTGAAGGAAAGGACTTAAGTAAATGGCATACACCTGATACCAATAAGTACATTATTTTTACAAGAAGAGGAACTGACATTGATAAGTATCCCGCTATTAAGAATTTTTTGGAACAGTATAGGGAAAGGTTAACACCGAGAAATTCTCCTGAGATGAAAGTGGGAAGAAAACCAGGTCCATATGAATGGCACGAAATACAAGATGCAGTTGATTATTATGAAGAATTTGAAAAGCCTAAGCTAACTTGGCCAAATCTTCAATCGACGAATAAATTTTGTCTAGACGAAAAAGAATATTACATAAACGCACCTTCAGTTGTATTACCAGTGGGAAATAAGACTCTTTTATGTATTTGTAATTCCAGCTTAATTTGGTTTTTCCTTAAATCAATTTGTGTAGTTCGAAGCGGTGGCTATATCGAAGTAAAACCACAGTACTTTGAACAAATTCCAATTCCAGAGCTAAAGAATGAAGAGGTGTTTGAAAAGAAAGCTGATCAGATCATTGAATGGACTAAAGAATTGCAAACTGTTCAGGAAAATCTTCGACAACTTCTTTTATCCAAATTCGACATCCCAAAACTCAGCCGGAAACTCCAAAGCTGGCACGAGCTCACCGGCAAGCAATTCCTGAAAGAGCTGAAAAAGAAAAAAGTAGAACTCCCCCTCGACAAAGAAGCCGAATGGCTCGACTACTTCACCCAACAAAAATCCAAAGCCGACGCCCTAAAAACCCAAATCGCCCAAACGGATAAAGAGATTGATACGATGGTGTATGAGTTGTATGGGTTGACGGAAGAGGAAGTTAGGGTTGTGGAGGGGGAATGATTTGCTATGGATTTGAAAGAATTAAAAAAAGGACTAATAAAGATTGAAAATAATCTCCAAACAGTATCTTTTGACTACTCACGAAAAATGGTGAATACTTTTTGTGATGATATGACTTTAATGAGGGATTATTTAAAATACAGAAATGGTGCTATTGGGTTCCATTTAGATCTAATTAAAGATCATTTAGATTACTATTCTGACCTTTTAAAACAACCTAAAGGATATGATATTGGTGTTCACTTATCGTTTAATGCAGGTTGGAAAATGAATTATTTATTAGACGACCTCATTTTTAATGAAATGTCTTTCTATGATTATTTCTCTACTTACATTTTATATGTTTTTTATGGTGGAGAAATAAGAAATAAGGCCAAAGGCTATGATCCATTAAGCATCAAGAACAAGAAAAGAGACCACTTAAATCGAGCGCTAAAAAATATATCTTGGCTCCAAATGGCTAAGTTTGTAAAAAACAATCCAGATCGAAAATCCAAAATACCATATAAACTGAGCCCTATTTTAAAATCCAGTGTAAGTGAAAAGATCAAAAGCTGGAATAGTGAGTTTGTTTATAAGCTATACAAACTGAGAAGTGACATTATCCACAATAAAGTTACTCCAGTAGGAAATAATGTTAGTTATAACTCTGTCGATGGTGGAAAATTTAGTTTTTCAGTACATGGCATGTATAGAGACATGTTTCCTAATACGGGTAATAGTTTTGAAGATGCTGTTGAATTTTTGATTAAAAGCTATTCGAATAGCATTATTGAATGTACTGAGGCATTAATAAATGATATAGAGAAAAATCGATTAGTCAAGAAAGAGGATATGTTTCAGAAATGGGAGTGAAAGTTATAAAAAAGTGATGCCCCTTGACCTATATCAGCTCACTTAGTTCGGGGTAGAGCGGTAGTGCGCGGGCACCTTCACCTTCTTTCCCTTTTTAGTGTGAGCTGGTACATAGACCTTTTTCTTGCCCTGATCAGTTTTAGCCATTGGCGTTCACCGTTTGTTTAATTGACCGATTGAGTCGGCTACTCCTGAAGACTTCATGACTTCGCCCTTTATCAAAGAAGAAGTCTTGGAGTTAAACAAAAAGACAAGTGGGCGCCACAAATATTAAAATCCTAATTCCTTTGCAACCCAATTCTCGCCTGCTTTAGTAAACATTTCGTTCCAGCTCTTAAATTTAGTAGAAGCTTGAACGTGTTGATCTAACTTTTCTTCAGATAAGTTTTCAAATTCTTTCTCAGTTTCAAACTCAAAACCACCAGCTTCAAAAAAAGTTTCAATAGAAGTATGTTGGGTATAGAGATTCATAAAAGCTGAATTAAACAACTTGCTATACGGCACATTTTGAGTGCGTTCCAGTTTTTCTGCTCTCTTCATGAGTTTATCCAATCCTGACCAGTCTGATTTTTTCATTGGTTGTCTAGATTATTTAATGTTTTACTGTTACATGTACAATATATATATAAATAAAAAGTGCTGTTGTGAGAAATTTTTTAACAAATTTTAAACAAAGTTATTTTTAAAGTAACGATTGCAAAATTTTTGAAAATTTTTTGTAAGGAATTGTTGAGAACTATCCAGTACATTGGGAGTAAATCATATCATAATTAATAGTTAAGCGATTAAATGTATTTTCTTTATGTAGATGAGAGTGGTGATCCCGGAAGTTCAGGATACAGTTCACCGCATTATATTTTATCGGGATTAATCATTTCACAACAGAACTGGACCACTTACTTAGACAGGTTAAAAAAATTCCGGAAGGCCTTGAAAAATACGTATGGACTCAATCAGCGTACCGAGATTCATGCTTCTGAGTTGATTCGAATAAACAAGATCAAGGAATACCGAAAAATCTATAAAACAGATCGAATTAATATTCTTAGAGATTATGTAGGTCAAATTCCTTTAA
>JBBDIH010000161.1:0-4796 GCA_040880505.1 Minisyncoccota bacterium | reverse complement strand
CTTCTCTTAAAAAAGAATTAGCAAAAGCAGATGCTTTAGTCGAAAAGTATTTAGACGAACTTAATTATTAATTATATGAACTTATTAAATTTTTTAACTGTATTTGTAAACATTGTCGGAGTATTAACAACAATATTTGCCATCTGTCTTTTTATCTGGGCAATAATAAGTTGGATTCTGGGTGTTTATCCTCTTTTTTTAAGATTAGGTTTTGGTCGATGGAGTAGAAAGATTGCAATAGTATCCAACAATAATATGTTCTCATCATTAAAAACTGACTTAGTAGACACGGGTGTTTTTAGAGAAAAAAATATATACCCAATTAAAGAAGACGCTCTCTCAAAAATAAAAGAGACTACATTAGCATTAGTTCACTATCAGTCTTTTAGCGAAGATCAGATTAAGACTATCCTTTCATATAAAAAATCAAGTGCTGGATTTATATTTTATTTTCCTGAGTTCACACCTCCTTCAGTTGTGATTTCTCCAGAAATGATGAAAGCAATAAATGATCAACAATTTACAACCATTGTTAATATGCGAGGTCGACTCATTAATGACATCGTAACGACTCTACTGAGTACAAGTTATGACAAAAAATAAATTTAATTCTAAATTGAGAGAGTACTCAAAAACACTCTCTCCAAAACTTTATGAGCAGGACTTAATAGGAAAAGTCTATCAATCATTTAACGATCTATTTGGTGTAAATAATTGTGTTCAGATAGGATCATACCCACGCTTTACATCAATCACTCCAATCCATGATTTGGATATTTTATATATCCTTGGTTCTTGGGATGAAAACAATCATATTCCATCAGCAACTCTACAAAATCTATTTAATGAGATAAATAGTAGTTATGTAAATCCAACCAACTATACAAAAAAGGTTTCCCTGCAAACACATTCTATTACTGTAGAGTTTTGGGAAAATACAAACATGATTTTGTCTGTAGATGTTGTTCCTGCTTATTCACATGGGAAAAATGAATATAATCAGGATACATACAGGGTTCCAGAAGTAATAAAAGAAAAAAACCATGCTAAGCGGAATGTTCTCACTTGGAATGCATCCGATTCATATTCTTGGATTAACTCTGATCCAAGAGGATACATTAAGATCGCTACAGAGGTTGGTGTAAATACGGATTTTAGAAAAACTGTGAAGTTTGTAAAAAGATGGAAAAATACTTTATGTGATCAAGATCAAGACCTGAAACTCAAGTCTTTTCATCTGGAACAAGTGGTTACGAAAATATTCAAACAGAATTCAAATATTGAAATCTTCGATGCAATTTTTATATTTTTTGTAAATTTGCCTGGCATTATCAATACCCCTAATCAAATCCAAGATAGGGCTAATAGTGACAAATTCATTGATGATTACTTAGCTAAATTAACTTCTGACCAAAAAACTAAAATTGGGTACGCACGCGATAGTTTTCTAATGAACCTAGAAAACTTAAAAGATTCAGATCCTGCAGAAGATTTAATAGCTATTGATTTTTACAAGAGACCGTCATCAGAGGTATTTATGTTTGACCAGAATATTAAAATCCTGACGGAAGATGAATACGATTTTAAGATTTCTGGAGAGGTTCAGGTTCGCAATGGTGGTTTTAGAGAATTTATCTTAGACAAGATTGGTCTAATCACAATAGATAGAAAAATAAAGTTCTTAATATCTGGAAGTTCTCCCAGCGTAGATATTTTTAAATGGAAAGTTAAAAATGATAATTCTAGTGACGAACCAAGAGGAGAAATAACAGATCATCATACAAAAAACGAGGTGGAAAATACCAGATACTCTGGTAATCATTATGTGGAATGTTATGCAGTAAAAGATAATATTTGTGTTGCAAAAGCAAGACAAAATGTCGTTTTGAACGGAAGTTAATTTATGAAAACCAACTTATTACAAAAAAATATTCCAAAAGGATGGGAAATAAAAAAGATTAAGGATCTTTTAGATTTTGAGCAACCTACAAAATACATAGTAGAAAGTTCAAATTATACCCCTGAAGGGAAAACCCCTGTACTTACAGCCAATAAATCTTTTGTTTTAGGTTATACAAACGAAACGGATGGAGTGTACACAAATACTCCCACAATTATTTTTGATGATTTCACTACTGATAGTAAATATGTCGATTTTCCATTTAAGATAAAGTCGTCCGCAATTAAAATTCTCAAGAATAAAGACAAGGATACTAATCTCAAGTTTGTTTATGAAATAATGAAGTCTTTTGATTTTCCAATTGCTAATCATAAGCGACATTATATTTCGCAATATCAAGAATTAGATATTATTACTCCGTCTATTAAAGAGCAGAGAAAAATTGCTGAAATTTTATCTAGTGTTGATGATGAAATTGAAAAAGTGGATGAAATGATTTCTAAAGCAGAAAAATTAAAGAAAGGGTTGGTGCCAGACTTAGTTACTAAAGGTATAAATCATAAGAAATTTAAAAAAACAGGGTTTGGCAATATCCCTACAGAATGGAGTATTAAAAAACTTGAAGATGTTGTATTTTTTGAAAATGGAAAAGCTCACGAGAATTTTATTGATGATGACGGCAAATTTGTAGTTATAAACTCTAAATTTATTGCTCAAAATGGAGATGTTATCAAAAGAACAAATAATGGCTTGAAGATATTAAATAAGGGAGATATCGCTGTTGTTATGAGTGATATCCCCCAAGGCAGAGCTTTGGGGAAGTGTTTCTTTGTCGATGAAGATAATAAATATACTCTTAATCAGAGAATAGGATTACTAAGACCTCTGGATGCGTACAACAAATATTTTTTTTATGTATTAAATAGAAATAAATATTTCTTAGACTTCAGTAACGACACAGGTCAAACAAATTTACGAAAGCAACAGGTATTGGATTGTCCTTTATTAATACCGCCAATATCTGAACAGAAAAAAATTGCTGAAATTTTTGATACTTTTGAAGAGAAAATATCTCTAAATAAGCAATTAAAAGAAAAACTATTTCAACTTAAAAAGGGATTAGTGTTGGATCTTCTCAGTGGAAAAGTAAGAACAATTAATAATTAACTACAAACAATATGTTAGACGTAAATATAAAAGTTGAAGATCAAAAAGGTTTCTGGGAAAGATTCTTTGATCTGTTTAAGAAAAAGAATAAGTTTGATAAATCAAACACTAGAATTCTTTTTATAGATGATGAGAAAGATGAGTTCCCTGTAATTCAAAATCTGATAGATGCGGGTTGGTCGGTAGAGTCTGTTGCTGACGTTCAAAATGTAGATGATGATGTTGTTCGTAGATCTCAGATTATTTTTGTTGATTATAAAGGTGTGGCTCAACACTTATCAGAAAGTGAGCAAGGTATCGGTTTAATTAAGCTTCTTAAGGAAACATACAAAGAGCAAAAAAGAGTTGGTCTACATTCTGGTCATAATAGATTCTCTCTTGGGCATGATATAGATTGTGCAGATTTTAAGTTACCTAAGAATGCTGATACTCGTGAATTCATTGATGCAATTCAAAGAGAAATTAAAAAACTAAAATGATTTATTTTGAAGTACGAAAAGAAAACGGAGATATAGTTGCATCAAATATGCAAGAGTGTCCTTTTCTTTTTCTTATTGGGGATAATAAGAACATAACCCTGAGGGATAAGGGTATAAAAAGCGTATTTTCAAATGCTGATGGAGTTAATGTTTGGATGGTTGTAGATAAAGATGAAAAAGACCTTTTGAATAGTAATAGATTATTTAATAAAACTATAAAAACTCATGCTGTTTTATCAAAAGAGCTACTAAATTATTATTTTGGAAAGATAAGAGTACATTCTCACACCCTTCGATCTATTCAAGGTAAAATGAAACAGAAGATTGAGGGACTTGTTTCAAAAGATGATTTTCGTGCTGAAAATTATGCAGAATCAAAGGAAAAAGTTGGAAAGAAAATATCAAGTAACATTGATAAAACTGCCGATACAATATGTTTTCTAAATAAGCGAGTCATGGAGATTGATTCTCATATAAATGGTTTTGATGTTCTTTACATGGGAGATGAACAGGAGACATCATTCCAAAATGTAAATATCAAAAAAGTCATTTTAAGCATCCTCGCTCCTTTTCTAGATGAACTTTCAAAGAAAAATATAAATATGGAAATTGCGATCAAAGATGATTATGCAGATAGTAATCGAATTAATTTAGATTATAAAATGTTCAATCTTGCAATGAATAATTTTTTTGATAACGCAGTTAAATATTCAAAACAGAGCGAACCTATTAAAGTGACCTTTTCTAAAGAAGATGGAATTGAAGTTTCAATGATGAGTAGGCGTATCGAAGAAAATAAATTAGCTAGAGTATTTGATGAAGGATATTCAGGAACTCACGCTCAAAGAGATGCTGGTGACGGTATCGGTATGTCCATTACAGACAAAGCGTTGAGACTTACGAAAATGAAAATGACCATTACTCCAAATTATAGTGAGTCATACAAAAGCCAAGACAATCAATACACGCGAAATGTATTTAAAATAAAAACAATATGAAATTTAACGAATTATATACAATAGAAAAACACATTATAAAATTCATTCAAGAAAATCTTGGTTATGAGTTTATTCCCGCTGAAGAATTTTCAAAACTCCGTGCTTTTGAGAATGAGTTTATTATTACTTCTCACTTATTAGAATCTATTCAAAAAATAAACGTAGTAGATGAGACTTTGGCTCTAAGTGTCGTACGAGAAATAAAGAAACTTGATACCAACGAGGCATTTCTTTTTGCAATGCGAAATGGAG
>JBBDIH010000160.1:0-4799 GCA_040880505.1 Minisyncoccota bacterium | reverse complement strand
CTTCTTGGGTATATTATGTAAAACACCTCACAAAGACCACCCTCAAAGGGACTTGAACACGAAGGGGTGTCAGGGGAAACTGTAGTTTCTTTGGGCCCATAGCTCAGTTGGCTAGAGCGCTTGCATGGCATGCAAGAGGTCGCGGGTTCGAATCCCACTGGGTCCACCAAATACAAAAATACCTCCTCTGCGAGGTATTTTTGTATTTTACGACATGGGAGGGACTCGAACGGAACTTTTGCGCCTGCGGGGCAGGATTAAGCAAAAGTCCGTGGCTGCGGGTGAGAAATTTCTGTCCTCAGAAATTTCGATGGAGCAGGAATCCCACTGGGTCCACATTCACTTAGAGAGTGAATGAATATATTTTTATTATTCTTTGTCAGTAAATACCACTAACCTTTTGGAATAAGTTTTAGAAACTTTATCCCAAACTCCTACACATGTAATAAGGTTAAGATGAGCCTTATTATCGCTTGATTTAAATACGTCTGGTTCAATTTCATTTCTATCATATACTTTAACTTCACGCACAACGAAAGTTATAATCATTCCTTTTTCATCTTCAATATATATTTGATCGCCTTTGTTTAGCTTATGTAGGTTATCAAATACCGCCGATATATTGTTCTCCCAACCATAATGTCCAGCAATAACAGCGCTACCTTTGTCTCCTGGGCGTGGCCCGAGATTAAACCAAGCTACATTGTCACTTTTTTTTGGTACATCCATTGCTCCATCAGATGTAAGACCTACGTATTCAATAGGAGCATCAATATTTATACCTGGAATTTTGAGACGAATAGGGAGTTCAGAAGTTATTTGCGCGGAATTTAGAATAGTTGCGGAATTTATAACAGTTGCGGAATTTTCAATATGTAGATCTGAGTTATTTTGAATTGAGTTTTGGGAGGTAGAGTAAAAAAGGAGTAATAAAAAGAGTACTAATCCCGAAAGTAAAATAATCAATAGAGGTATTCGTTTTAATATAGATTCAGATTGCATATGTTTTGTAAAAACTTCTTTAACATAAACACCAGGTAAAAGTTTGCCTGGTGTTTATTCACTATTTTTTGTTAGTATTCAAACTAAATATCTTGTCTTCTTTGCATAAAGTAGAAGAGACCTAAAGTCACAGAGATACCAGTCAATACAACAAGATTCCAAGGGATACTTTTTTCATTAGGACCAATTCCTGTGTCTGGAAATTTTGGTACGGGGCTTGCTTCGTTATCAATAAGTTCAGGCGTAATGTTGCTATCAATTATTGTCTCAGTTGCAATATCATTATTGGTAATAGTACAAGTCTTAGTTTCATCCACCGTAATTGTTCCTGAACAGCCATTGGAATAGGATGTTAAATAACCGCTTGGCCCATCTGTCTCTACTACTGAATAATCACCAGCATCTAGTGTGACTTCCACACCGTCTTTAGAGCCAGAGAAAGAAGTTAAGGACACATTGTCTCCTGTAACATTTATTGTAAATTCATCAGCAGTTGAGGTTCCACCATCATCATTGATCATTGCTTTGATAACATTAAGAGTCGCAACCTCTTCAAGAGTTGTAACTTCCTCTACTAGGGGTGAAGTTGCACATCCTGGTCCAGAGATAACGTTATTCAGGAATGTTACATCCCCTCCAATAGCTAGAGCGCGACCATCTAGGGTTACGCTGTCACCAAAATGGATACCAGTTCCAGCAAGAATAGATCCAACAAACGAACTACCATTAATAGTAGCTAAAGTTTCAACGCGCCAGTATACATCACAAGCTCTAGCTCCATTTATTAAGTTGATTGAACCAGAGGAAACAAGGTCACTAGATGCTCTAAGAATGTAAGTACCCGGACCATCAAGAGTAAGTATTCCACCATTCAATCGACCGGCTCCTATATCCCATACACCAGACTCAACAGTTAGACCATCAAGTATGGGCCCAATGCTTCCATCTGATGTTTGACTAGGTATGCTAGTTGTAAATGCAGTACTAGCATCAGCCTGAACACTAGGGTCTAAAATTGCAGTACTTGGAGCAATTCCATCTGTAGAATATATAGTACCACCTACCATTGCAGGTGTTAGTGCGGTAATTCCAGCACCAGTGCTATTTAATCCAACATTTTCAGATATAGTACCACTTCCTGTGATTGCTGTTTGTCCTAGAACGGAGAAATTTTCAGCTGCTCCTAGACCTGGATCTGTTGCTGAGAGTGTTGTGTTGAACCCGATTAGGGTAAACACAAAAGCAATAGCGAAAGCCAATACGATCACTGGAGCCTTATTAAGTTTTTTTATAATTATATTCATAAGTTTTTAATTGCTAAACCTTCGCTATTGTCTTGGGTTGTGTAATCTTTACACAAGTCCCTACTGCATCACGCCACTATCGTGTTTTATGTTTGTAGCGTTATTTATCGCTTCTGTCGGACTATTTGCGATAATAGTTTGCAGATTGTCACTTGTATTAACATACCAGTATACATTTGATCCTGTGTAGGTTGATATTCCATATACTATTCCTGAATTAAAACTAGCTGTCATCACACCACTATCTGTTTCCCTATTTGTAGCATTATTTATTGCTTCTGTAGGACTACTTGCTTCAATGTTTTGCAAATCACCACTTGTGTTGACATAAGTATATGTCTCTGCAAATGCTATATTTGAAAACATAAGAGTCACAAAAAGAATTAAGCCCATTACAACTGTTGTAGATATTGTTTTAGTCATTTTTATATTTGTTATTTTTATTGATAGATTACTAATGTTCGACTAACTCATTAAATTACTCTATACCATATAGCCGCTTGAACAGTGAAGATATTACACGGATTGTATTTATTCGTCTTGTTTTTCAAGCTCTATTGCAGCTTCTCTAGTTGATACAGTTTTGCTCATTAGGAATATTCTGATAATCCCAATAGCAATAACCCAGTACACTATCATTGCAAGCAATGTAGTCCACTCAAAAATACCGCCTTGGATCTCTGTTACAGGGAATACAGCAAGGAAAGGAGCCATAAATGGCCACGTAACGCCGTAAACAAAACTTGTGAATCCTGCTCCAGCATTTGCCCCCATTAACTTAAATAAGAAACGAAATATAAGCGCTACTTCAAGAATTGATAGTAGATACCATACAATTTGAGTTCCTTTAAATAAGGACTTTGTGGTAGGAGAATTGTGTGAATTCATGTTCATAGTAGTTTTTTGTTTAAATTTTTAATTCTTTTGACCTTTCTTGAGAATGTCAATTTCTTCTCTTAATTTTTTAACAAGAACTTCCATTTTATTTGTTCGTTCTGTTAGTTTCTTTTCCATTTGTTTTGTGTGAATAGCCAGTTTTTCTGCAATAGCCATCATATCGGTAATATCCTCTATGGCAAGAAGTATAATAGGTGGAAAGGTATCATCTCCTTCAATATAAACCTGGCGGGCATTTAAAATCATTGCCTTATAACCGATATGAGGAAATTTATGTGTAATTTCAAACCCTTTAAAAAAAGTATTTTCAGGTAAAATATTTTCTAGCAATTTTCGAAGAGCGGGAATGTCCCATTGACCATTTCCAAGTTCGTACACATTTTTTTTCTCAGTATCTTTCGATTCAACTTGAAATGTTTGATAAAAAGATTCATTAGCTGCCATTACATTAAGGCCCTTATCGAGAATTAAGATCGGTTGTCGCGTTACATCTGCGACAGTTTTAATGTATGTCCAGCTTTTTTCCCAAAGTTTATCCATAAAATCAACACCATTTGGGACAACAGTTTTTTTTGTAGTTTTATTATTTTTTCTCATGGTATAACTGCCGTTAGAACATCTATTTCATTACACTAACTTGCTACTTAGGGGTATGAGTGTCATAATTATAGGTAGCAAGTAGTAAGAAATCTCTTCGGAGAAGCACAATTGTAATAAGTTATGTAATGAAATACTCTTACGTTTGGCTTATACAATACAATGATTACGAATAAACAAAATAATAAGAAGAATGTTATATTAACCCAGGCGCATCATGACTATGCGAAGGGAATGAATTCATACGCTTTTTATAAGACTAGTAATCATGCAACAAGTGATGACATGGTTCAGGACACTTTCATGAAAACATGGAAATATCTTGTTAAATCAGGAAAGATCGACATAATGAAAGCTTTTCTTTACCACGTTCTTAATCAGCTTATTATTGATGAGTACCGTAAACGTGATAAACACAAAACGACTTCGCTTGAAATTCTTATTGAGAATGGATATGAACCAAGCTTTGATAACTCAAAACGTATGTTTAATTTTCTAGACGGAAAAGAAGCACTTCTTTTAATTCAACATCTTCCAAAAAAATACCAAAAGATTATGAGTATGAGGTATAAGAAAAATCTCTCAATTAAAGAAATAGCTTTTATTACGGGACAATCAAAAAACACTGTCACCGTACAGTCTCATCGAGGACTTAAAAAGCTTAAAACATTATACAATAACAAATAATATGCTCTGGACTATAATTATAATTTTATTTGCCCTTTGGCTTTTTGGTATAAGCTTTAGATTTGGGGGAGGTCTTATTCATACACTGATTATTATTGCACTTCTTATATTTATTTATCAGCTTTTATTTTAGGGGTTCTTAATTAGTTTTTCTTAAACAGAGTAGAGGGTTGAAGGAATAGAATATATCTGTAATCTTTAATTAAGGTAAATTTTAGTTTGAATAATATCAGCTTTATATTTATAGTTATTTAGTTAAGGAGGGGTCGGATAACGGCTATTCCACTAGTCTTGAAAACTAGCACCCGAAAG
>JBBDIH010000159.1:0-1000 GCA_040880505.1 Minisyncoccota bacterium | reverse complement strand
ACCCAAGGGGGGTCAACATGACCGGAATGGGGGGTCAGTATCACCGGAATATCCACGGCGCACTTGGAATTAAATCCTGAATCAAGTGCGATGGCGAGGATACTGTAATTACTGTTTGCCGGATTAACTGCCCGTACTTTGAACTCTTCAACCCGATAAGAATTTACAAAATAAGCTAATGAAGCAATTTATGAAATATGACGCCGGATTCTCACCACTTCCAATTGACGATGGTGATGAAATATTTAGAAACGGAATTTTTGAGTTTAACATATCTAAACTTTATAAATGGCTAGGTAGTGGTAATTCCGCCATTACGATCACTGAAGTTGAGATAGCTGATTATTATAGGGAGTTTTCGAGTATCAATGATTCTCATGTGGATTCTGTGGATCTGGACAAACCAGTTATTCTGGCAGAGATATCTCCTGGAAGATATAATCTGATTGATGGGAACCATAGGGTCGAAAAAGCTCGAAGAAAAGGAATAAATAGTTTACCCTGCTACCGGGTTAATGCCGCATTGCATGTGCGATTTTTGACAAACAAAAGTGCCTATATTAAATATGTGGAGTACTGGAACGACAAAGCCTAAAAAGTCATCACATCATGACGGCCCCTGCATAATGGCAAAAACCATGGGCGCTTGCTGGTAGGATTAGAAACTATTTTAACGGTTTGGTTAAACTGCGTTTTAATGCAATTTAGATTTTGTTGCACTCCCTCTCATTCTTTAAAATTAAATTTATTAAGACGTTTCCTGTTTTTTCTCCTTTAATCACATATTCGTAAGCCTTGGATATATCTTCTAATAAATATTCTCGATCAATCACTGGCTTAAATTTTCCTGTCTCTAAGAGATTGCAGATATACGGTATAGTTTTCTGCTTGTTGTAAGGAATAGGGAAGATTACTTTTTTACTAGTCATTGAAGTTAATAGAGGATAAAAAATATTTTGGGAATAGGGTCCTAGCTCAGAGGAGATATAAATGCCTTTTT
>JBBDIH010000158.1:0-4935 GCA_040880505.1 Minisyncoccota bacterium | reverse complement strand
GGTTCGAAACCTTAATTCTATCAACTTGCCTCGCCGCTTAAATGCTGGGTCGTTATTTGCTAATTAAACTAATAAAATCATGCCATTTATTGAAGATTTCTGGGAAGCCCATGGGAAGAGTGAGTTTACTTTTGTAAAGTACGATTTTAAGCAAAATCACAATTCGATTAGGTGAAGCCAGAGAACTTTTGCCCGAACTTGGAAATGATAAAGAAGAATCATTTACGCGTAATACTATTTCAGGTACAATTAACCGAATGCTAAGGGATTTTGGAGATGATTATTTCCCTCCTTATAGGTGTTGCATATTTGAACCTCGTTTTAGTTTTAATAATGGTGATGAACAATATTCTTTGATTTGTATTTATAACTTGAACGTGTGGGGTTTACAAACAAATAATTTTGAAGAAACTTATGACCAATTTAAAACAGAAGTAGACAATGGCGTAATAAAATGCTGAGTTATAACTGATTTTAGACATATAACGGTTTGGTGTTTCTGCTGCCTGGTGGCGATCAGCTTAAATCTATAGCAAGAAAACTGAACAGGTCAGCAGGAAATACAATGTTATGCAGCTATCCTTCAAATTAATCCTTCTAAATATCAAGAGTCAATTTCTCCTCAACATATCTAATTCCAACAGGAGATATATCAATTAATTTTTGTGCTTGATCATATTCAATTAGTCTATCTTTATGTGCTTTTTTTAAAACATCACGCCTGAATACTGAGGCATTTGAATGTTCAATCCATTGTACCAATTCTGTCTCCGAAATGCTATGGTTTGAATGATACAGTAACAACAATGTTTTATCTTTCATACTAAGATTTGGATCAAGAATTCTTTTCTTTCCATTAATTTCCCAAACAATTTGTAAAGTTTTGTCTGTAAGTGATTCAACAGCCTCTTCTGCAATTTGAACATCAACGTTGTGCAACACTCGAATCAATTCAGCTAAAATCCATTTAGACATCCTTAATACTGCGTAAGCATCCATCATATTTGGATTTACATCGCCACCTACATGACCAACACCTCTATTGTTTCTAATTTCATATAATGCAACTATCATTCTTGGGATTTGAATTCTAACAGATCTCGGAAAAGTTGAACCAGCCTGTTCTAATGCTTTACATGCGTCGACCATATTCCTTGGTTTGCTAGATGTAGACGGGTAAGATCCTGTAATAACACCATTCAAAATAGAATAAACGACTTCACAAAGCTTTCCCCCATTCAATTCTGAAGGTTCCCATCTAGACTCTCTAAAGTTTCGAACTATTTCATTATATACAATAATTAATTCAGACTTTAGAGAGCTTGGAATTGTACCCAAAAGGTTATTAAGGTCAATCTTAGTGGACATAATGAGCCGGTAAATTATATGAGGAATAAATTATGTTAACTAAGAGTTAATATAAGCTCTTATTATGTATTCTTAAAAATCTTTTTTATCTTCTTCTAAATAATAATCAAATATTAAAATCATGTCATTAAAAACCGACCTTAAAATCAAGATATACGCTGGAAATGTTTTAGTTGCGGAGTCTAGTAACCCTACTCTGTGGCATAAAGTACTTGGAGTAATTCAAAGTGGAGAAACTGAAAATAAGGAGGACAATAATATTAGTGATGTAACCCAAAAGTCCGCGAGTACTAATCTGAAGGAATTTGAGACGGAACCAATTGAAAAATTGGCCAAGAAAATTGGTGTTAAAAAATCAGAGCTTAAAGCTGCCTGTGATCCAAATGAAAAAGAACCATTTATTTATTTAGATCCTCAGTACTGGGAGTCATTTAAAAAAAATACACCTTCTAGAGGTCCTAAAGCTGTATCACCAATTCAATTAACTGGTACAATTTTATACCTATGGTTCGAAATTATAGAAAAAGGAAGAAAACCTTCTCAAGCAGAGGCAAAAGCAGTATTAAAAACTATAAATGTTAGGGACAGTAATGCTACTAGAGCTTTAAATAATTGTGACTGGCTTCAAAATCGAAATGGGGCTATCCAAATAAATCCAGCCAGGTATTCTCAAGCATTGGCAGTAGCTAAAGCATATATAACAAAAAATTCTATCGAGGACTAAATTGCAAGTTGCATAACTAAGTTTTATTTCCTTTGAATAATCCCTAAATCAGAGAAGAAAATTTAGTTTCAAAGTTATCAAAAAAATGAATGCCTGTTACTGAAACCGAAAAAATACTATCTAAGTTATGTCACAATACATTTTTGAAATTGTGGAGCTTCCCTAATCTTTATACAGATGAAGGAAAAACAACAAACAAAGGTGATGGCAAAGAGTTTTGTGACTTATTCGTGGTTTTTGATAACCACCTGATATTCTTCTCCGACAAAAAAATAAAGTACAACACCAATAAAGATAGAGAGGTTGCATGGAATAGGTGGTACAAGAAGGCTGTAATAAAATCAGCTAAACAAATTTATGGGGCGGAAAGCTTTCTAAATAGGTACCCCAATAGGATTTATTTAGATAAGAAATGTACAAAAAAATTGCCGATCTCATTAAGTGGTAACAAACAATATGAAGTACACAGAATTTTGGTCGCAAATGGCATAGTAGAACCCATAAGGGAGTTTTATAATGATGAAAGAGGCAGCTTAATAATAAGATCACAAAAAATAGAAAAGGATTTCAATCACTTACCATTCTCTATAGGACAAGATGGACTAAATAAAGGTTACGTTCATGTATTTGATGATTTTACTATTCAACTCGTGCTAAATGAATTAGACACAATCAGTGACTTTGTTAATTACTTGCAAGCAAGAAAGAGATTGCTTGAAGAGTCAAAAGTTTTCACTACTGGAGAGGAAGAACTTTTGGCGAATTATCTTAGAAATATAGATGAAAATGGTGAGCATTCCTTTAATTTGCCATTTGATGAGAAAAAAGAAAATACTGTTTTCCTTGACCAAGGTGGGTGGGATAGTTTTATTTCGAGTCATGAGTACAAAAACAAAAAGCAGGCAGATCAAATCAGTTTAAGATGGGATGATATAATTATTAAACTCGGGGATTCTATTCCACATGATGCTGAAGAGTTTAATAATGTTGAGTTGGTACTGCGTAAAATGGCTTCAGAATCACGATTTGAAAGAAGAATGCTGTGTGAACAATTATTTAACGATTTTGGAAATAAAGCTGCTCAACACGAAAAGTTATTTAGATTAGCGTTCCCATTAAATAATAAGGATAGAGCATATATCCTGCTAAGTTTAAAGAATCCATTTAACTTACAGTATGATGAATACAGGAATGTAAGATCAAATTTATTGAGAGCTTATTGTCGTACTTCTAAATTAAAACTACCTCAAATGAAAGAGGTGATCGCATTGGCTGTTGATGCGCCCAATATTGAAGGTAATTTCACTCTTGATGCTGCTTATTTTGATTTCTCTGAATGGACTAAAGAAGATGACATGAAGGCACAGATTGAAAAGAAAGAACTAAACTTATTAGATGTTTCTGCTACAAAATCTGGACGCTCCAGCGGTAAGGAGTATCCTGAAATACCAATGTATGATAATTCTGGGGGTAAACTTTCTCGGCAACAAAGAAGAAAAATGTAACGTGATGCGGAAAAGAGAAGAAAACGCACATAAGAATATGTTATTTGCTTAAAGAGCATAGCTGGCTATATTTATAAGCAATTATAAGTTATTAACATCAATATGATTATGAGGATATGGCGTAATTGGTAGGCGCGCGGGGTTACCTGATGGCATTTTTTTAAATGAACAATGTCATCAATAACCCCGTGTCTCTAACGAGACGTGTGGGTTCGAGCCCCACTATCCTTACATTTTATTATGGAAGAAAACGCGAACAAGCAACTTTTACTTGACAATCTACTCGACCGTCCTGCAAATCAATTACTAAGTGATTTCGGGGCAGGTAAAGCTTCCCCTGGTTCTGGGAGTGCTACAGCTTTATTGAGTTTACTAGCAGCAAAAATGATAATTACTGTATGCAAAATAAGTTTAAGAAAGCGAGAATGTAAAGAATACCATAATCAGTTTGAGTATATAACAAATGAAGTAGAAACAAAGTATTTTTCAAATTTACAAGAGCTTTTTGAAAAGGATGCAAAAGAATTTGCTGAAATAGTAGAATTAAGAAAAGCTCGAAACACAGCGACTGATAAAAACGAAAAATCTAATCTATCACGTGAAGCTCTCGAAAAATTAGAGAATGCTACAGATTATATATTTGAAGTTGCCGAAATTTCTTTTCAATTAGTTGAGTATGGAATTGCTATGTATAAGTACGGATGGGAGCATATTAGAGGAGACTCTGGAGTTGCAATTAGTTCTGCATTATCTGCGATTATGTCGGCGATTTTTATTATTAATTTGAACATAAAAACTTTACAACGCAGAAATTATGCAAATGACGCCATGAAGCGTTGCAAAAACATTCAAAACAGGTTTGAAGAAATTCAAATTGAAGCTTTTTCATGTATTGCATCTATTAGTAAAGAAGCTCTTGAATCTTTGGAACTATCATTTGGCGACATGGAAAAGTCGTAATTTCAACAAATAACAACGGTTTCGTGCTGACCGGTTCAGGTTATTAGGTGTATCTCATAATTTATCGCCCGGCAGCACAAACCGAAAGCCGTTATGCCTCCTCTCTTCACAATAAAATAGCACTTGACTAAGTTAACATTATTGTTAACATTTGTTCTGTGAAAGAAATCAAGTTCTATAAAACCCCTTCAGGCAAAATACCGGTCAAAGAGTTTTTAGATTCTTTAAATTCGAAGCATGCGCAAAAAGTTGCCTGGGTGTTAGAATTGGTTGAAAGACTTGATCAGGTACCGGTGCAATACTTCAAAAAGTTGAAAAGCACTGATGATATCTGGGAAGTGCGTGCCAGAGTCGGATCCAATAGTTTTCGATTGTTGG
>JBBDIH010000157.1:0-1001 GCA_040880505.1 Minisyncoccota bacterium | reverse complement strand
AAAGGAGAAATTCTATTATTAAAGGTAAATAAAGAAAAAATAAAGGAATTTGAAGGTGAAGCCTACTGGGATATTCCAGGTGGAAGAATTCATAGAGGATCAACTATTGAAGAAACACTAAGAAGAGAAGTAGAGGAAGAAACTGGAATTGTAGATATTCAATCAATAGAACCATTTACCATGACGCTTTCAAATATAAGAATCCCTTATATGGATAGTGATACAGGTTTAATTTTGTCTATTTATTCATGTGAAGTGGGTGATACTGATAAAATTACTTTAAGTAATGAACATTCAGAGTATAAGTGGACTAATTCCAAAGAAGCTAGCAAGCTGTTAGAAGTTAAATATCCAAAAGAATTTACTGAAAAGATACGGTGAATATGGATTCAAATTTACTGAAAACTAATTTTTATTTTCCAGAAAATCTAGAAAATATAAAGAATAAAGACGATATCGTTAAGAAAATAGTTTCATTAATGAAAAAAGATGGGAGTATTGATTATGCTGGATTTAGCGAAGATAAAGAATTAATAGATAGTATTTCAAAGCACTTAGGCAATGAAGAAGTGGATAGCTACCATAGACTGTCAGATTCTCAGAAGGAAGAAATAGAAGAAACAATACATAACTCAGTAAAGAAATGTAATGAGAAGCTTCCTTTGCCTGCTAAGTTGTTTGTCTTCATTTTTCCTTGGTTTTCTTCAAAGGAAGAAGATAAGTACTTTAACGGAGTTATGGGCCTTGCTCCTTATAGCTGTGTTTTTCATTTATTTATTAACCCTAAAACATTTACTAAAGAGTCTTTACGAGAGACAGTTGCTCATGAATTAAATCACACAGTTTTTTATTATAATCACTATAACGATCTTCATGATTACACTTTATTAGATCATTGTATTATAGAGGGTTTGGCAGAGAACTTTAGAGAAGATGTTATGGGAGGAGATCCAGCTCCTTGGTCTATAGCTCTTTCAGAAAAAGAGGCTTTTAAAACTCTA
>JBBDIH010000156.1:0-1002 GCA_040880505.1 Minisyncoccota bacterium | reverse complement strand
AGGAATAGGAAGCTGTTAGGTATGGCAATGGTAAAACTGAACAAAAAAGCATCTATGGGAACTGCTGTATTTTCAGCGGTTTCATTAAAGCTTTGCTGTTGGGAACCACTCATATTGACCGGAGTTACTGGAATTGGTGGAAGCTCGGTCTATTTCTCTTGGCTCATTGCGCTGATACCTTGTATGTTGGCAATTGAGGATGAATCTTCGGTCATATTTCAGCTGGATCCCGAAACCGGAAAAATCCCGGCAAAGCAAAAAATGGATAGAAGATTAAAAGAAGTGTTTGTAATATTGAACACTTTCTTTTTATTAAAAAAAATGAATACTCTTATAAAATAAAATTTTTATAGTCTTTATTGGAAATTACAAATGGATGATAATAAAAATGATTTAGTCAAACAGGCAAAAGATTCTGTGACGGAGTTATTTAAAGATAAGCTACCCGATGATTTATTATATCATAATTTATCTCACACCTTTGACGCAGCTCAAATAGCAGAGAAGTTGGGTAAGAAAAGCGGGCTTACGCAGGAAGAGCTTGACATGCTTCAAATAGCCGCATGGTTTCATGATATCGGCTACATTGATGCATATCAAAACCATGAAGAAAAAAGTCTTAAGCACGTTGATGAATTTTTGAGCGATAAAGACTATGATGAGGAAAAAAAGAAAGAGGTACATCGATTAATATTAAGTACTAAAAGAGATCAAGAACCAAAAGGTAGACTTGAAGAAATACTTCATGATGCAGACATAGCTCATATAGGAAGAAAAAGATTTTTTAGAAAGGGAGAGTTATTGAGAGTAGAAATAAAAAAATATCTGGATAAAACGTACACTGAGCTTGAATGGGCCGAGAAACAATATCAGTTTTTGACCATTAATAATTTCATCACTGAGGTTGCAAAAGAAGAGTATGGTAAGCGCAGAGTTAAAAATATAACAAAGCAGCGTAAAAACATTATTAAATCTAAAAAGGTAACCACTCGTGTCAATACC
>JBBDIH010000155.1:0-4943 GCA_040880505.1 Minisyncoccota bacterium | reverse complement strand
AGAATATGATAACAAAACCAGTGTTATCCCTGTATAATAATATTCATTATAAATTTTGTATGTAATACATGAGTTCTCCAAAAGTAATAGAATCTGTCGTAAATCAAGATTTATGTATTGGTTGCGGCATATGTATTGACAGGTGTCCTTCCAAAGCAATAGAGATGGATTGGAATGATTATGGTTTCCTGATTCCTGAGCTTCAGGAAAATTGTGATTCACACGGTGAGTGTATTAAATCATGTCCATTTAACCCACTGCCTCAAAATGAAGTTAAAACAGAAAATGAAATTGGAGAAAGGTTTTTAAAAAACACAAATCATCATCATCCAAGAATTGGTAAATACAATAAATTGTATGCTGGATTTTCTACCGAATATCGTTTGACATCTTCATCTGGCGGTATTGCAACTTATGTTTTAGCTGAACTATTAAAACGTGGCATAGTTCAGCATGTAATTTCAGTTAACGAATCTAACAAATCCAATAACCACTACGATTACTCCATATCTAGTTCAGTTGTTGAATTACTAGGGGCGTCAAAGACAAAGTATTATCCTGTTTCAATGAGTAATGCTTTTTCTAAAATTTCCGAGTTAGATGGAAAGGTAGCTATTGTAGGTGTTGCATGTTTTTTAAAAGCTATACGATTAGTACAATATCAAGATCAAGCATTAAATAAAAAAATTAGATTTTTAGTAGGAATTATTTGTGGTGGTGTTAAAAGCCGTTTTTTTACAGAATTTCTAGCTGGTCAAGTGGGGGTGGAAAGAGATGAATATGAAGAACCACAGTTTCGAATTAAAGATGTAAATAGTACAGCAGGAGATTATTCTTTTGGGTGCAAAAGTAGCAATGATATAGAACAAAGAACTTTGAAGATGAAGTCAGTAGGTGATATGTGGGGAACAGGGCTATTTAAAGCTAATGCTTGTGATTTTTGCGATGATGTTACAACTGAACTTGCCGATATCTCTCTTGGAGATGCATGGCTCAAACCATATAATGCAGATGGAAAAGGAACAAACGTTATTGTTACACGTTCCTTGCTTTCAGAACAAATCATTACTGACGGAATAAACAAGAATGAAATAATTGCAGAGGATTTAGATATTGATCGTTTTCTGGCATCGCAAAGAGGAGGTTTTAGACACCGACAAAATGCTTTATCATTCCGAATGAAGGAAAAAAACATATCTCTTCCAAAAAGATTTGTAAATGCAAATATTTCATTTGCATTCAAGATTGTCCAAAGGATTCGTATGAACATTCGTTCAAAAAGTTTAAAAATATGGAAATCTAAATCAGATTCCGCTAACTTTAATACGATTATATATAAAGACTTAGAAAAACTAAAAAAATATACAAAAATATATCACTATTACGATGGTATGCTTCGTAAACTAAAATTTTGGAAAAAGGAATTTTAATAGCTTATTATTCCTGATCAATTCAAATAATAATATATAATAAAAACATATGAATAATATTGGCCTTTTAACTTTTCATTATGCTAACAACTATGGGGCTGTTTTACAAACTTTAGCTACATTAGATTATCTAAAAAGCATTGAACAAAATGTTAATTTAATAAACTTAAACAAGGTACCTACAAATAAACTCCTATCTGTCGTTTATAGCCATTTGTTTCATCGAAACTTCAATAAATTTAGAAACAAATACTTTGCACCCTTTAGCACTATCAAGTACTATACAGATGAGGATATAACTCATTTATCTAGTAAGTACAATGTGTTTATAGCTGGAAGTGATCAAATATGGAGAACAAAAAATACTAAAGTATTTGGTTTGAAATATTTTATTGATTTTGCAGAGAATTGTAAGAAAATTTCATACGCATCCAGCTTTGGTGTTTCTGATTGGGAGGAAAAAGATAAAACGGAAAATGTAGGTAGACTTTTGA
The DNA here is from genome assembly GCA_040880505.1 of Minisyncoccota bacterium. Lineage (GTDB taxonomy): Bacteria > Patescibacteriota > Minisyncoccia > UBA6257 > GWB1-50-10 > JBBDIH01. The sequence continues at coordinate 3,019 of JBBDIH010000155.1, read as the reverse complement.
GACAGTTTGAAGCTATATCAATACGAGAAGATAGTGCTGTAGGCATATGCAAAAACTATTTTGAGGTAAAAGCAGTAAAGGTTGTGGATCCAACTTTGTTGATGCCAGCAGAATACTATCGAGATATCTCTAAAAAGGCAAGAATAGAGGTTCCCAAAAGATCAATTGCTACTTTTTTTCTTGATCGGCACGCTTCTAATAAAGTATCATTTGTTAAGAAGTATGCTAAAAAAGAAAATTATCATATAGTTGATCTAACAATACCTAAAATGAAATTTAAAGGTTCTTACCTTGATGTATTTTCTAAACCAGTAGAAGAGTGGTTAAATATTTTAGATAAATCTGAAATTATAATAACAGAATCATATCATTGTGTCCTATTTGCTCTCATATTTAGGAAGAAATTTGTCTGTATCAAAAATATAAGAAGAGGTTTAGCTAGATTAGAATCAATTTTAAAACGTTTAGACTTAATGTATTTATTTATTGATTTTAATGAGGCTACAGAACAAAGAATACAAGAAATAATTTCCATAAAAATTGACTATGATAAAGTTTGGGAAACACTAAGTAGTGATATAGAATATTCCAAGGAGTACTTAAATAAAAATTTATGAAAATATTGTTTGTTATTAATGGTAATGAAAAAGGAGGAATACTTACCTGGTTAAAAGATCTTTCGGAAGGATTAATACATAAGGGTTATGAAATATATTTTGCTGCTTCTACGAAAGGTGAAAGCTATAATGTTTTATCAGCTTTTGGTGAAGTCATTATTATGCCGGAAGTAATTGGACCTTATTATCCTAAAAATGTAGCAGGAATATCAATTTATTCTCCTGTGCAATTAATTAGAAATAGAAGGAAAAATAAATCAAATTCCAAAAAGATATCCCAAATAGTAGATAAGTATCTAATAGATAGAATAATCCCAGTAAGGTTTTACTTGATTCCCGAATTAAAGGTAAATCGACACCACGTTAAAATATTTTGTGCTTTACATTCTGTCCCTGGAATTGATTCAACCCCATTTAAAATAAAAAGTCGTTTACTTGCTTTTAACTTGGATAAAGCTGATACAATAGTTGCTGTAGGTAATATTGTAAAAGAACGATTACTAAAATATACTAAAAAAGATATTATAGTTATACCTAACGGGTGCTCTGACTTTTCTGTATATAAAAATAAGCGGGAAGAGGTAAAACGTAATTACAAAATTCCTAATAATAGCATATGCATTGGAACATTAGGTCGCTTTTCCAAACAAAAAGGTTTTAAAGAGGTTATACAAGTTTTTGAAAAATTGGCACCAACCCATTCGAATTTGCATTGTATACTTGGAGGAGCCCCATCTACCGATAAAGATAATATTTATTATCAAGAAGTAAAAGAATATGCTGTTTCATCAAAGTATTCTACAAGAATTCATTTTCTAGGCAACATTGACAATATACTTTTTTATCCAATAATAGATCTGTATTTAATGATTACTATTGAAAGCATTGAAAGTTTTGGTTTAGTTTTAATTGAGGCAATGTCTTCAGGTATACCAGTAATAGCAAGTGGTAAAGGTGGGCCAAAAGACATCATATCTCATGAAGAAAATGGATATCTTGTATATGATGGTCGGCTTGAAATGTTTAATCACTACTGCAATCAACTTTTAAATAATGCTGAAAACTATCAAAAAATTAGCATTGAAGGAAGAAAGGTTTATACTAAACATTATTCTCTTGATACCTGGGTCAATAATTGGATTAATGCTTTAGAGTAGTACTTATTTATTATCTAAGTTGAAAAATAAAGTTGGAAAAAATTTTATATAGATTAAAAAAAACAGTAATTATAGATTACTGTTTTTATTTTAATCTAATTCTAGCCGGTGGCATAGTCCTCTTAAATCAGAGGCAATCAAGTATGTATCCCTATATCGCAGTATACTTTGTTTTTTCAATGTTAATGCTTGGTATTTATATTAACACCCATGGTTTTAAATTTAGAAAGACTACACCGCTCTACGCTTCATTATTATATGTACCGATAATAATCTCGTTAATTAATAAGCAAATTGTATTTTGGCCAGAATATTTTTTATTGTCATCATTTCCATTATTTCTATATCAAACAAACTACTATTTTTTAAAAGAAAAGCCTGAAAGAATCAACCAATTATTATTAATGGTGGTAATAATAACAGTCATTGCTTCTTATAAAACAATTATTATAAGTAATTTACTGGATGATCTCGGATTAAACTGGCAAACTAACTGGGGTAATGTTTTAGCTGCTTGTTTACCATTTGTCTTCTTAATAAAAAAGCAATCATATCAAATAATCTTTCTACTATTTTTGGCTATATTCATTATGATTGGTTTGAAAAGGACCGGTATGATCTCTCTCATAATTTCTATATTTGCTATGTTGGTTTTCAAATCTGAAGATGGCAATATACATCATAGCCTAACAAGGGTAATGATTTCTATTATAATATTATTTACTGTAAGTGCTTATTTGTTTAATAATTATAGTATTGAAATGTTTGATCGATCTATGCACCGTGTTGATAATCTTGCTGTAGATGGTGGTTCTGGTAGAAAAGAGATATATCTGGATGGCATAAGTAGTTATAAAACAAGTGTTCCAGTTCCTAATAGGATTATTGGGTTTGGCTATGGTGGATTTACTGGACATAGTGGAAGACACGTAGAGGCTGCTCATAATGATATTTTAGATTTTGCATATAATTATGGTATTTTTGCGGTATTCTTACTTCTTATATACTATATTAGATTAATGTATATACTAATTATAACTTGGTGGAAATGCAATAAGTATTATCCATTTATTTTCTCTTCCATTTTAATATTTTTTACTTTTGGAAATATCTCGTCTTTATATCATTATTTTGTTTTCTTTATACCTTTAATAATTTGTTTAGCAATAGTGGAAACATTGGTACATGAATAATAGAAGGCTTTGCAAAACCTAATTCGTGATTAAATGTATTAAAATTCGTAAC
>JBBDIH010000154.1:0-1005 GCA_040880505.1 Minisyncoccota bacterium | reverse complement strand
TCCGTATTCTTTTAATATAATTGCTTTCATTAAATTTTTTTATTCGGACATAACGGATGGCGGTATAAAATCGTTGGGGAGTTCGGAGCTACTGCCTTATCAAGATGCAGTGAACTTTGATGCGAGAACCGAGGCTCGAATAACCACTTCACCCCCAATGTTTTATGACCGCGTGTTGTGTGTAGGCTGTTATCTAGCAAAAACTTCATTGTGTATTACTTTTTCTTCAAATTCAAGTAGAAATCTTTCGTCTTCTGGATAATATTTTGCTTTCTCAAAATCCTCTCCGGCAAAATTTTTTATCACTTCTAAATCCTCCCAGAATGTTATTAATGTGAAATGGGCAATTTCATTCTCGATTCGTCTTAAAAAAGTTAAGTCAACAAATCCTTTTGTGTTTTTATAATCAGGAATTGCTATAGATTTCATTAAATCTGTATATTCCTCATAGTCCTCTTTTTTTGTCCGACCATGCCAAATTCTTGCTATCATATTATTGTATCTTTTAATGCTCGTTTCCCTTATAAATCCACATAGGTTCTGTTTCACCTGCTCTAACAAATCCGGCTTTCTTATAAAAATCAATGGCTTTTCCATCAGCGGTCAACATTTGCATATGAAAATCTTTATATTTTTCAAACATTCTATCTACAATCAGCTTTCCTATCCCTTTGCCTTGATAATCAGGATGAACAAGTAAATGAGGATAATAAACTACTAGATACCCATCTGATATTGAGTTTCCGAGTCCAATTAATTTATCTTTATCCCAAGCAGTAATTAATGAATGTGAATTAATTAGAGCCTTAAATAGTTTTTCGGGTTTATCAGCAGCACTCCATTTATTGGCTTTGTATAATTCGATTACTTGCTCAAGATTAATATCTCTAATATCTGAAATCTTTATTTCCATTAGTTTAATCTTCATTTTAGGTACGATGCCTAGCTTACACACAACATCGGCATATCACCAATACTATTCATGTTACCCTTGCTTCGTACGCA
>JBBDIH010000153.1:0-1006 GCA_040880505.1 Minisyncoccota bacterium | reverse complement strand
GCAGCTTCTGCAGAATCTACCATTTGGTAAATTTCTAAATCTTTTTTATTTATAGCTTTATTTTTCTTATAAAGAATTCTCTCTATCCAATCTAAGAGAGGGGCCCAGTATTCACGATCTACTAAGACAATTAAAACTGGGGATTTTTTACCTGTTTGAATTAAAGTTACCATTTCGAAAAATTCATCCATCGTTCCAAATCCTCCAGGGAAAAATACATAAACTTTAGATGAAAAAGATAACATTACCTTTCTTGAGAAAAAGTAATGAAAAGCAAGGGACTCTGTTACATATTTATTTACATGTTGTTCTTCTGGTAACTCTATATTAAATCCAATCGAACGACCCCCCGCTTCAAAGGCTCCTTTATTAGCAGCCTCCATTATTCCAGGCCCTCCTCCTGTTACTATTTCAAATCCTTCTTTAGATAATTTATATGCTAGGTCTCTAGCCTCTTTATAAACTTTATGATTAAACTTGTGACGGGAAGACCCAAAAAATGAAACTGAGTTTCCGCATTTTTCTAAGAACTTAAAACCCTCTTCAAATTCTTTTGAAATCCTATCCAACCTCTCTTGTAACTCTTTTGACTCAGGTGCTTTTTTAGATATTTTATCTATTTCATTTACTGCTGGTCTTTTTATCTGGTCATGTTTTTTCATAATTTTTTATTTTAGATTAAGTTTTTAATTAATTTTTATATTCTAAATAATACCACTCACTACTTTTAAATTCTAATTATCAATAAGCTTAATTGCTTTTTCTCTAGCTATTTTTGCCTCTTTTAAAGTCAACATATAACCACCAGATCCTTGGTGCATTAAACGTTTTTTATTTAAAGTAATATGACCTAGACCCAAAAGATGGCCTACTTCGTGAGCTAATACTCTAAAGTCATAGTTTGTAGTAAGGTCCGCTACGGCTAAGGTATTTAGACCCATAAAAGCTACCCCATTTATACCAGCCAATCTTCTTAAGAGGAATACATTGATAATGTCTTTATTAT
>JBBDIH010000152.1:0-5008 GCA_040880505.1 Minisyncoccota bacterium | reverse complement strand
TTCTGGGATCAATTGCCTATTATTGCAGAGATACTGGGGATTCCTCGGAGTTAGAGAGGCGATGCCTCTCTTTTTTAGCTTTGAAATTAGTAACAGTGTCACAACCTGTCACCCTCCATATTTATTTTAAAGGAAAACACTTTAAATAGGGAGGAATAATGCAATACCATAAACTCAAATCAAAAGACAACATTCAGCTCATGCACCTCATGAAAATTTGTGAGCATCCTTATAACATGGGGATAAACTTTCATCTTTACTTGCGGAAGAAATTTCCAACATCTAAGTTTTTTGGCAACTTTGAAGGTGCTAAATGGAGAGAGTTGAAAGAGTACATCGAAGAACATTTTATGTGGGATCAGGAACATCAGTTCATCTGGGAGCATTACTCAAAAAATCGTTTTTCAAAAAATGATTATTTGATTCACCTCAATTGTGGGATCACGATCGTAAACCTTTCTGATGATTCATTGATTCTCTATTATGACGCCAAAAGTGATCTGGAAAGTAAAGAGCTGATTCTGGCTAAAATTGATCAGATCCTAAAAATCAGCCGACAAAACAGCGCAGAGATTGGAATCCTGCAGAATAACCATAGAGGTCCCACCATACAGTTCATCAAAATGCGAATGTTTAAGCAAAACCTGATACCTTTTTTTAATAGCGATTCTGTGCAGTTTTTTGATGATTTAAAAACGGATTTGAATTGTAATGAAATCCGAGGTCTTTATCTGCTTCACGGAAAACCGGGTACTGGTAAAACTTCATTCATAAAAGAGATTATGAAACAGGTTAATAGAAGAGTAATTTATATCTCTCCTAACATGGTTAGTAGTTTAACATCACCCGACTTAATCTCAATCTTGATGGAATATCCGGATTCGATTCTGGTGATTGAAGATGCTGAAACCGCACTGATGGAGCGCAAAGCAGATAACTCCAGCGCGGTCTCCAATCTTCTAAATTTGAGTGATGGGTTTTTAGGAGATTTTTTGAATATATGCATCATATGCACATTTAACACTGAAATTGAGAATATTGATAGTGCACTTCTTCGGAAAGGTCGGCTTAAAGGAGCTCATGAGTTTAGGGAGTTACCACCGGAAAATGTTCAGCAAATAGCATCTATACTTGGTATTGAAATTGCATCGGACCAAAAATTGACTCTTGCTGAAGTATGTAATCAGTCTAACATCTCTCTACCAATTCAGAAGAAAGCCGTTGGGTTTGTGAGTGAGTGACTTAAGCGAATATAATTGTATGGTTGAAATATTATCCTAATTTTAGCTGATGAATTTGAATGATTTAACCAATTCACAATGAGCGTTTTTTCAGAATTATTAAAACTGTACAAAAAAGGTCCTTCTTTAAAGACACCTTTGGAAGATTTCTGCACTGAAGCATTGGCTGGAATTTTAAGAAGCGATCCTGAATTGTTGCAAAGTTTTGTTGATGAAGTGCTTCAATTACCTGTGGAGAACTCCTACAACTTAAAAACACAAAAAAGTTACTATTTAGATGGAGATGGGAAATCGATTGTAGATATGATATTTGAATCCGGATCTACACTTTGTTTTTTGGAGATGAAAGTTCATGCTTCTGAGGGCCACCGCCAGTTGAATCGTTATTCTGAAATTTTATTAGACTATTCGAAAAATAAGGGAAAAACAGTTTATTTGAGGTACTGTACTCTTTATCATGATGAAAAAAATATACTGTTTGATGATGTGGAATTTCAACAATTCAGATGGGCAAAGATTGCAAAATTCCTGGAAAATCAAATCAATAACAATCAATTAATCAATGAGTTTTATCAATTTTTAAAGGAGAACAAAATGGCAGGAAATGAAAGATTTAATTACGAAGATTTAATAGGTCTCAAAACTCTAAATGGAGTTTTCGAAAAGGTTAACGGGGTTTTCCATGAAATCAAAAAACCCTTAGAAGAAAAGTTTGGAAATTCAGGAGGAGGAATTACGAATACCGGTCAAATTTTGAATCATGGCAGACTCTCTATTTATTGTTTAAATGTAATAGGTTCAGGTCCAAGCGAAGTATTAGTGGCATTTATTCTAAGTGGCTCGAAAGTTGGAGAAGGCCCTGTAGTTTCTGTTCAATTATGGCTGGGGGATCAAAATGAATCATATGACAAATTTAAGAGCATATTTCAACATGATGAGAAAGGAATATTTGATGCATTTAAAACAAAGTGTGTGTCTATTAAAGATAAACCTGGTATTGGTCTATTCTTTGAAAAACCATTAGCTGAATATTTAGAAGTAGAGAATCAATTCTCATCGATAACAGAATGGATTATTCAATGTCTAAATGACATTGATGATTTCAAAAAGAAATACCCGGATATTGGTTGGAACAAATGAAAAAAGTAGAATATATAGGAAGGGGAATTCACAACATAGCATTTCTGAACGCTTTGAAATTAGGGAAGTTGAAGCCAATGATGGATGTAATTAAAAACATTCCCCAATTAGATGTACAAATAAGAAACAACTACCTAAACATATACTATGAAGGTGGAAGTATTGCTAAAGTGAGTAGCGAAAACAGTGTAAAGTTTGATGAAAAATATTTCTATACGAACATGAAGAATACCCCTGCTAAAGATATTAGTCAGGAAATAAAAGATAAGTTGAAAAGCCAAAGAGATGAATTAGTCATCAAATTCAAGGAAGGAAACTTTGAGGAATATTTTTCTGAAGCAAAACAAGTAATGGATAAATGGTTCGAAGTTAAACCCAATCCAGAGCGGTGGGAGCAGCATCAACTGTCTATTAAAAATTGCGGCAAATCTGACTACACGATAATTGACTTAGAGTATCAAGTCAGTACTTTAAGTAAGTTTTCGTGCGACCTAATTGGAGACAATGGTAAACCAAGAATACCAAGATTTGACATCATTGCTGTAAACAAGGCGGGGGAACTTTGTGTCATTGAACTTAAGAAAGGAAGTGGTGCTTTAAAAGGCACTTCAGGAATGAAAGAGCATTATAAGTGTTACGAGCATTCAATAGGGCGCATGCATGAACCGTTCGTACAAGAAATGAAAAAACTACTGAAACAGAAAAAAGATCTTAATTTAATTGACACTGAAGTTAAAATTACTTCATCTAAACCTAAGTTCATGTTTGCTTATTCATATGCAACAATTAACAATGAAGGTGAGGATGAGATATTTGATAGGGAGTATCAAGAAATTGAAGGGTGTATTCATTTTATAAAACTGAAAAAAGGAAGCTGGAAATTATTAGATGAACAAAATTGAATTTCAAAATTCATAGAGGTACTCAGGAGATTGGCGGTTCATGCGTTGAGATTTGGACTGACACTACAAAAATCATCGTTGATATTGGAATGCCTTTGGTTGCTGCAGACGGTCAGCAGTTTGATTTCAAACAATATGAGAACCTAACATCAAACGAATTAGTCCAAAAAGGAATTCTGCCGGATATTGAGGGTTTATATGGAAATACCGATGCAAAAGTGGATGGCATTTTAATCTCCCATTATCATCAGGACCATCACGGTTTTTTGTTTTATGCCAACACTTCAATCCCAATATTTACTGGTAAAGCAACACAAAGCATTTTAGAGTTCAGTGAGGAGTTTTTCAATGGTCAACAACTGAATAACCAATTTCAAAACTTCACAAAAGACAAATCATTCTCCATTGGCGACATTACCATACAGCCCTATTGGATGGATCATTCTGCCTTTGACGCTTATGCCTTTCTGATGGAGGCAAACGGTAAACGGCTTTTCTATTCAGGCGATTTTAGAGGACATGGCAGAAAAGAAAATGTATTCCGGTGGTTTCTGCAAAACGCCCCTCAAAATGTGGACTATCTTTTAATGGAAGGCACAACAATTGGGAGAGGTCAGCAGAGATTTCAGACAGAAAAAGAATTAGAGGATGTTTTCATCGATATATTTAATTCTAAACAAGAAATCAACCTCATTAATACTTCTGCCCAAAACATTGACCGCCTTGTGACAATTTATCGGGCATGCAAACGGACTGACAAGTTGATGGTCGTTGATGTTTACACAGCTGCAATTATGAAAGAAATGGCGGAATATGCGACAATACCGTTTCCTTCTCCCAAATTTCCTGAAGTTAAGGTAATGTACCCTTACTTCTTGAGTAAAATGATTGCCGACAAAATTGGAAAAGAGTTCCTTTATCAGTTCCAACCATATAAAATAACCAAAGAGGAAATCTCTGAGAAAAGAAAGGAAATCGTTTTCCTAATCAGACCCTCAATGAAAATGGACATTGACCGCATTGACAAGATGGAAAACGGAAATTTCATTTACTCAATGTGGAGCGGATACCTTGAGCAGCCTAAAACGAAGTCCTTCATTGAATACTTGACATCAAAAGGGTTTTCGTTTCATCAAGTCCATACGAGTGGACATGCAGATATTGAAACATTAAAGGAAATGGTTAATGCGATGAAACCAAAAAATCTTGTACCTATCCACACTTTTGATGGAGACATTTATAAGCACTTATTTAAAAACGTGAATGTGAAACGTGCGGCAGATAGAGAAATAATAGAAATAAAGTAACAATTCCATTGTCTTTAATTGCAGAGATACTGGGAATTCCGCGGAGTTAGAGAGGCGATGCCTCTCTTTTTTTAGTTTAGAAATGTTTATTATGGATGGAGAGATAATTTACAGCAATCTATAGCAAATAGAGAGTTTGTTTTACTATTGTTTTACCCTTAGATAAATAAAAAAACCTAAGTAATTGAATCACAATGGATTGCAATGTACTTAGGCTTCTTTTAAGTGCCCTGGAATGGAGTCGAACCATCACGACCGTTAGGTCACACGCCCCTCAAGCGTGCGCGTCTACCAATTCCGCCACCAGGGCTTCAATTGTTCCTTACTAAAATTTCAAATCATTCTTTCAAACCAGTCGAACCTTCTCGTCCCGACAGCTGTCGGGGCACTCGCCCCTCAAGCGTGCGCGTCTACCAAT
>JBBDIH010000151.1:0-5024 GCA_040880505.1 Minisyncoccota bacterium | reverse complement strand
GAAAAACCTACATCCCTAATTTCCGATTTTACAGCATTGTTATTTTCCGATAACACCCAGCGAGCCCTAGTCTTGAGTGGTCCAGGTGGAAAGAAGGTACGCGTCTATTATAGCGATTGGTGGCCGGAGGATCTCACGTATCCCTGTCTCTATGTGGGTAAGTCCACCAACCTCAAGAAGCGGTTCTCACTTCACTTGAAGCGAGGTTCTGTAGGTCGACTACATGATCCGCATCCGGAATTCGAGAAGGCGAGTCCGGTTACCACATCTTGTCAGGTTCGCTGGGGTATCGAGCACATTTTTCCTAATGCTGAACGCCCTCTTCAAATACTGTGTGAGAAGGTCGGCTTCTCTTTCGAGACCAGCGATGGTGCCGATGCGGTGTCAAATCGGTTCTATAAAGAAGGATATTTGATTGGCCGGTGGCGGCCCTGGTTCAATTTGGATTCTGAGAGATGACGCCATGACACATATCCAGCCACTCCAGCGGACGCCGCACGTGCGGTTTTGCCTGGAAGGAAGTCGGCGTCAGCAATGCCAAGATCAAACGAATGGGAAAGTTTACAAGATCATCTTTGTATTCCACTCACCGGAGACCGGAGCCAAGGTCGCTGAAGGACTGTCAGAGATTTACGAGATTGCTAATTTGTAGAGCTATGAATTTTTTGTTTCTGAAAGTCGTAATCTGATTTTATCATGTAAGTATTTTGGCTCCTTAATTTTTACATTCTCCCCAAATGATAAAATTACCGACTCCAGCTCATAGTTCGGAATTACTTCAATAGTGACTTGGAGTTTGCCATCTTTCCATTGCGTTTTCTGTGAAGGATGCAAAGGTTTAGTTTCCACATATGGTGCCACCTCTTTTGCAAACTCCAGTAACACGGTTTCCACATCACGATCATGGTGTTTCGTTACACCCATGATATCATAGAAATAGTCGTTCCAGTCGATATCAGTTGGTCGATATTTTCCTCGGATTTGATTGATGGATTCAATTCTGTCCAGGGCAAGGTTCCAGGTGGGAATTTTCAGCCTTTCATTTAACCCGAATACAAACCACCGATTGTTGTATTGTTTAAGATAATAGGGGTGAAATATCAGTTTAAATGGTTTATCCGATTTAAAATCCTGGTATTCAATTTCAAGAACCTCTTTTTTAATGATAGCATCATACAGGCGGGAAAGGTAATCAATACCTTTAAGATCTATATTTGATTCCAACCCGATGACTTCTTTTGAGGTATGGTCCAATCCAAGACGATCTTTCAATACTGTGATCATCTCCTGGATTGATTCAAACTGTGGAGCTCCGGCAAATCGTGAGAGTACGGAGATTGCCGCTTGAATTTGCGAAATTTCGGTTTCATTTAAAGGCTGATTACTGATGGAGAATTCAGAATCAGAATACCGGTAGTATACTTTACGCCCCTCTTTCTTCCGATCAAGCGGAATGGACCAGCCCTGATCACTTTCCATAAACCGAATATCATCAAACAACTGCCGCCTTTTGATTCCGCTGCCCGGACCATTAAATTCTTCAAGCGCTTTGTTGATTTCTTCGAGCAGATCCTGCCAAAAGTATTTGCGACCGGTATTGCGAAAGCAACGGTCTAAAACCCGGTATCTTAAAAGGGCGTTTTTGTTGATCGACATGAGGAGTTATGATCTGTGCAGCTTGAGTGCATAGATCATAAGTAATTTTGTTTGTGAATGCTAATTTTAAGTATGATATGAAAGAAAAATTCAAAAAAATATTTTGGCGCATTTTTGATAGAATAAGGGATCTGGATCCTCAGGTCATGCTATTCATGATTGTATACTTCAAAAAAGGATGGCTTTTTGATTTCTTACAGAGTAGTGAGACTAACTTTGCTACTTATTTGGAGTTACAAAAATCTTCTACAAACCAGCCTAAAAGTGAGGTCTTATTAAAAGAGGCTAGTGAAGTGTTTAAAGATAATCTGGAGCAATTTGATCGAAGAGTTATATCCGATATTTATGAATCTTTAAATGAGTTAGATGGAGAATTAAAAGAGATATTTGACTCGCTATTGGTTTCAATTTATGAAGTTCTCGGTTCAAAATATCATGAGTCGATCCAACCTACTGAATTGACTAATTTAATGATGTCAATTGCAGATCCTAAAAAAGGAGAAGTAATTTATAATCCATTTTCTGGCTTGAATTCTCTTGGAGTAAAAGCCCCAATTGGTGTAAAGGTTATAAGTCAAGAAATAAATAGAAGAACATATGGACTAGGTCTTTTGAGGATAATTGCTCACGAGAAAAAAAATGATATTAAGCCCTTAAATTCCAATTCTATAACTGAGTGGCAATATTCTAAATATGATTGCATTCTTTCTACCCCACCATTTGGATTGCAACTTAATAAACGAAACTCTGTCCATGAAGATCATAGAAGTTTAGAATCTTATTTATTGGAAAAGGTTATAAGCAATTTGGGTGATAATGGTAGGGCTGTGGTGGTTATTTCAAATAACTTCTTGTTTAGTCGCTCAAAGAAAATAGTTTATCTAAGAGAAAAATTAGTCAAAGATAAACTAATTGATTCAATTATTTCATTTCCAGGAGGATTATTTAGAAATACAGGGATGCCCTTTTCATTGTTATCAATTAAAAAGAATAATGATGATGTCCCATTATTTATTGATGCAAAAGACTTTGTTCATACTAACCGAAAAAAAAGGGAAAGTAAGATTGATGAAGAGAAAATCCTGGAGTTATACGAGGGGAGAAAAGAGTGTAATGCTTCCCGCAATGTTTCAGTAAAAGAAATACAAAATAATAAGTATCAATTGTCGATTGGTAAATACTTTCTAGAAAATTATGAAGGAGTTAAGCTAAAAAATCTAGTTCAACCTATAAAGAAAGAAAGGATTGCTAAAAATGAGAAGCTAAAACTGATTAAGATTTCTGATCTGAGTTCATCTTTCGATGAAAACTATACTTTTAATGAGGAAATGGCTGATGGGTCAAGAAACAAAAGGCATTTGAAACTCTCAGAATCCGCACTTTTATTGTCCACTTCTTTTGATGACCTAAAACCCACTTATGTTGAGATTAAAGATGAACCGATTGCATATATAAATATGATTAGTGCATTTAGTATAAATACTAATCTTGTACACCCGGTTTATCTTACAAATAAACTAAGAAAAGAATACATCACTAGACAAGTTGACGCTCTTAAGGTTGGCGGCGCAATTAGAAGAATAAGATCAGCTGATCTATTGAATGTAAAAGTTCAAATTCCTCCCATTGACCAGCAGAAAGAAGTTGTAAAAAGTCTTGAAGAAGTTTCAAAAAAGTTAAAGGAACTAAGAAATGAAAGAAATGCGATTGTGGACGGCCAAAAGGTTGAAAAATTCAAAGAATTTGGATCATTAAAACATACAACAGGAACTGCAAGACAAGAGATTTTAAATTGGTCTATTAATATTGAGGATTATTTGAATGAGAACTCAAATGAGTTAGATAAGATTCAAAAAAAATTCATTGACTTATATGGAATTAGCATACCTGACGCATTAAATGAAATAAAATCTAATGTTGAGTATATAACAAAGGTATTAGAAAAAGGAGAAAAAGGGCTTATTCTCGATAAATATCAGAAATCTGTTGTGACCCTTTTTGAGTTGAAAAAATTAATTAATGGATTAAACTACTCTGGATTTAAGTTTGATCTGGTAAAAAGAATTTCTATTGATGGCGAGATCTCTAAAAGAGGTATTAAAGCAAACAAAGATTTACTTAAGATACTTTTTGAGAATCTACTTACTAATGCTAATAAATATGCATTCAATAATTTAAATAAAGAGTCAAATGAGCTGGTTATAGAATTGACTGAGGCAAAAGGGTTCCTATGGATGGAGGTTAAAGATAATGGAAAGGGATTCAAGAGTAATTATACCAAAGAAAAATATGCTACATGGCTTTCAACTACATCATCCAACAATGGAGAAGGGGAAGGTGGTTATACGGTTGATCAAATAGCAAAATATTTTGGGGATGATAATTGGCAATTAATTTTAAATGATGATCCAATTTATCCGGTAAAATTTCTTTTTAAATTTAAAATCATTGCTGCAGAATAATGAACACAGAAAACGTATATAACATACTTTGGATAGATGATGAGCATGAAGACATGAATGCTACAAAAGGCAGGGCAGCCCGGAATGGCATCAGGCTTCATCCCTTCAAATCGAAAAACATGGGTCTCCGTGAGCTCCAAAAAAATATCGATTTTTACGATGGAGTATTGCTTGATGCCAAATGTCGTGAAAATGAAGATGATTCTAAAGGTACAGAAGACACCCAACACTCAATTGACGCAAAAGAGCTTATAAACTCTTTAGAAAAAAAATTTGAGATATTTGTCCTTACAGGACAATCAGAGGATCATATTGATGGCTCGTACAAGAAGATTTTCAAGAATGTGTATGAAAAGGGAAATAATGAACACTTTGAGGAATTGCTTGACCGGTTAAAAGAAAGTGCTAAAACCCTAAAGGACACACAACTAAAACATAAGTACAGTGAAGTATTTCGATTAGCTAATGAAGGCCTTCTAGATGGAAAAACAAATACAAGGTTACTGGAGCTTGTAAAGTACCTGGAGGGTGAAGATGAATTAAGTGAAAGAGAACTTACGCCTCTACGAAAAATAATTGAAAACCTGTTTGCCTACTTAAAAAGTATAGATTTATTACCTGCTGAGATAGCAGAAGAAAAAGGCTGGATAAATAAGAGTAGTAGATTTTTGGCTGGGCGTGATGATAGATACGTATATAATGAAAAGTTGCTGCCTCCATTAATAGCGGAAAGTATACATCGATTATTAAATATCACACAGGATGGATCTCACGGAGATGGTGAATTACGATTGGCTGTCGATGATTATTTAGCCTCCACAAAAAATAATTACTTATTTGTAAGCACGACATATCTTCTATTTGATATTTTAAGTTGGTTCGGCTCAAGCATAGTTCAACATTCTA
>JBBDIH010000150.1:0-1019 GCA_040880505.1 Minisyncoccota bacterium | reverse complement strand
GGGCATGAATTTTCCATTCAATTAAGATCATTCGATGCGTCTAAGACGGGAAGTGGTATGGGAGTAAGCGTATTGGTTGCTATGTGTAGTTCGCTGATAGAAAAGGGCATTAAGGGAGGTTTAGTAATAATTGGTCAACTAAACCTTGGAGGTTCAATTGACGATGTTTACAACGCAGTTAACATGGCAGAACTAGCTATTGAAAAAGGAGCAACAACATTACTAACTCCTGTAAATACCAGAAGGCAGCTAAATGATCTATCTGATGACATGATTACAAAGATCAATGTTCAATATTATACTGATTTAAAAGATTGTTTATTAAAGGCATTGAATGATTAAGATTGTAAGCAATGACCTCTTCCCTAAAAACTGTACCATTCTAAAATTGTCGAGGGTCACGAGTATTCCCCACTTTTGCGAGTGGAGAATCGGAGTAAGTCCGCCCTGGATATTCCGGTGATACTTCCCGGAAAGCGTTGTTAATTAAACCTGCTCGAGTGGTACATTTTTGGTAAGAACAGGTGGGTAATATTATTCATCTTTTTCTTTTAATCTAATTAGTGATAATAGCAACAGTACATGAAATAAACGATCTGCAATTTCTATTCTAAAATCTTCATGTTCTAAGATTCCATGAGAAATATCGTTTCTTAAATTCCAACCTCTTTGATCAATTAATAATACTTTTAAATAAAAAATTATATCATCTCCGAGTGCTAACTTGATGATATTATCATTTAAAATTTCTCCAAGATTTCTTAAAAATAAGCCACCATGTCTACCAGGTTTATAAATTGGGCTTCCATTTATCTTTAATAGGTTCCGTAAGCACTTTTCTATTAGTGGGATGAATATGTGAATGCATGCAAAGTGATCTTTCTCGATGTACTTTTTTAAACCTTCTTTTAAAAATTGAATGGCATCTTCATCATAAACTGGTGATTTAGAACAATGCTTAACAATTTTTTCTATGTCATTGTTTATGTGATTAAAAAACTCATCAAAAATCCCTCTTA